>CAJWMA010000021.1 GCA_913042995.1 uncultured bacterium
TCGAGGTTGTACTTCAGCAGGTATTTCTGCGCCAGGCGCATGGCGGTGGCGGCCTCGTGCTCGTTGGGGCTGCCGGCGAGGGCGAGGAGCTCCTTGATGCGTCCGAGCCTGCGGTCCTTGTCGGCGGCGGAGTCTTCCAGCTTTCCCATCGAGGCGGTACCGGCTTTTGCGGCGGGGTCGCAGCGCAGCAGGCCGCAGGCATCCTGGAACTCCTTTCCGTGGGGAGCAGCGGCGCCGAGTCTGAGGTGCTCCTGCACGTACTGGTGCGCCATCTCATGGCGCAGGGTCTCAAGGACGGCTTCCCATTCGTGATCGAGAATGTGGCCGCGGCTGATCATCAGTGTCCGCCGGTTGCCATCCCAGCTGCCGAGCTTTTTTTTAGAGTCGCCGATGCGGAAGACGGGGCGTTTCAGGGCGCAGCCGAGGTACTGGTAGTTCACCTGGTCGTAATGCCAGGCCAGGCGGGTCAGCCAGGCGCGTTCGAGCGCCTCGGGCAGGACACCCGGGCCGGCTCTCAGGTCTTTGCTCTTCTGTCTTGCAGCCATCGGCTCCTCGAATTGTCGCTCAGGGCTGTGATGCCAGTGAGAGCTTAACGCCGCCGGGAGGCTCCGGCAAGGCCCGCTCCGCCCGGCGTTGAGCTTCGGCAGGTTCTTCTCTTTTTCGCGGGAGCCGACTATACTCAGGGCCACTTGAACGGAGCCTGTTTATCTGATGGAACTCTACATCTACGAAACGCCCGAGGGAAACGTCGCCGACTTCCGGCCCTACCTCGATGGTTTTGACCATTCTTTCGCCGATCATCGGGAGCTGCAGCCTTCCGATCAACGCCTTGAGAAGGTGGGCAATCTGAAGCATCCCACCTACCAGTACGACCTTGCCGGCAAGCTCCGCTTCATCGGCCTGGCGGCGGTCAGGTGGAAGGAACTGATGGTCTTTCCTATCTCCTGGGACGGAGAATTCGCCCCTGTCGAATGGGGACAGCCGACCGGGGACCCAGCGTCCTGACAGCCCGTCTGGCCGGCTCTGAAGGGGCCGGCTCTGAAAGGGGCGACTCTTCAGGGGCCGCCTCTTTGACCCTGGGTTTCGCGTCCCTCGGCTTGACCGCCGTCTCAGTTGCTTCATTGGGATTTTGAGCGGGAGACCCAGGCAGGCCTGTTTCCACTGCGGGAGCGGTTGTCATTTCAGACGGGAACTCGGGAGCTGGAGTTTCGATTGTCACGGCCGCCGGCGGTTCCGTTGCGATAGCTTCCGGGAGAGCCTCGGGCTCGTCTAAGATCTCAACCGCCTGCGTCTCTTCGGCCGGAGCCTCCGGGGCCGTCTTGACTGTACGGTTCGAGTCCAGCGCCCAGGCCGGCCGGGTGTCCCTGCCGGCGGAGATACCCGCGAGGAGGGCGAGGCTGATGATGATGCTGGAGATCAGCGAACTGACGACCAGGGCATAGTGGTTTTCGAGCAATTTGCTTAAGCTCCGGGTCATTTGATGATTACCCCTTTTCCAATTTTCCCGCGGAAGTATAGACTGTGCGCGGCTGGTATCCCGCCTCCGGCGGATTCCTCGTTTCCAGAAGCGGATCCTTCTTTACCCAACTTCCAGGCGACCGAATATGCCCCGGAAAAGACCCACTCGAAGCTCCGCCAATCGTTATGTAGACGAAGCCTCTATGAAGGAACTCGACCAGATTCGAGCGCCTCTTTACAGGGAATTGGAAAAGCTCAGCAAAGAGACCTCCTACCAGGCTGGCAAGGACTCGCATCTCTGCTGTACCCGCAAATACAACCAGATGCGTATCTCTCCGCTCGAGGCGCGCTCCATCGCTATCGCGTTTCGCGAAAACCCCGAGCTTCGCAGAGGATTACCAGCAGTTCTCGACCGTCTCGAGGAGTCCCTCAAGGGTCTTTCCGATAACGGCGAGAGGCAGTCTTTTGATTGCCCTCTCCTGGAGAAGGGAAAGTGCATGGTTCACAACATAGCGAAACCGGTGGGCTGCCTGGCCTGGCATCCCAGGCAGTACAGCGATCCCGAGGGGGAGTACGGGTTTACCGGGAAGGGCTGGACGGCCTTTGCCTCCAGGGACGGTCTCAACGACAAGTACCTGGGCCCGGATTGGAAGCTGCGGGTTATTCCGCTCTGGCTGAAGAGGGTGTTTTCCCGGGAGGTCAACTACAGGGCTCGCTCGGCGGAGGCCGGGGGGACGGGTGCCCGGCGGAACCGGGGCGGGAAAAACAGGGGACGGAACTGAACCGCGGGCGTACGAAGGGGGGCGAGGTCTGAAGAAGGCGTCCCGGCTTGAGCGGTCGGTAAGCGCGAGAGCGCTTACTTTCTACTCTTGGACTTCTTACCCCATCGCTTTTCTTTTCCACGGGCGGGCAGAGAGCCGTGGTTGGCTCGTTTGCTGCGCCAGCTGAGTTTTCCGTTACGCTTGCGATGTGCCATTGCTACTATCCTGTGCGGCTGCGAATAAGGCCACGAGACTAACAGTCCCCGGGCTTTGCGACAAGTACATTCTCCTTCCTGAAAGCCTGATATACATGATCTTCGGAACTTACCCTTTTTCATGCGGGAAGCTTGCTTGTCAACGGAGTGTCCAATCGTGCAGAATTCCGGGCGTCAGCGGGAGATGAGGCGTTCTCAGCCCCTCCTGAGCATTTATCTGCGAGTGAAACGACAGAAAGCGAGCTCTTCATGATGGAAGAATTTCGAGTTTCCGCGGTCCAGATGGACGTGCGCCTGGGAGAAAAGGCTGCCAATCTCGAGCGCATGGATTCTTTCGCCCGGCTCGCGGTCGCAGAGGGAGCTGCCCTGGTCGTTTTTCCAGAGTGTTCCTTGACCGGCTATTGTTTCGAGTCGCGCGAAGAGGGATCCGCGGTTGCCGAGCCGGTTAGAGGTCCCGCTGTAGAGTCCATGACGGAGCTCTGCCGGGAGCTGGATATTCTTACGGTCTTCGGTTTTCTCGAGAGCGAGGGGGAGAGCCTCTACAATTCCCTTGCCCTTGTCGGGCCGGATGGCCTGCTCGGCAGCTATCGAAAGGCCCACCTGCCGCATCTGGGTATCGATCATTTCGTTGACCGTGGAGATGACCTCACCACCGTGCACGAGACGCCGCTGTGTCGCCTTGGAATGAATATCTGCTACGACGGCGCTTTTCCGGAGAGCGCCCGCCTGCTCGCTCTCGCTGGAGCCGACCTCGTGGTGCTGCCGACCAACTGGCCTCCCGGCGCCGAAGAATTCGCCAGCTACGCGATCAATACCCGCGCGCTGGAAAACGCCATGTATTACCTCTCGGCCGACAGGGTGGGAGAGGAACGGGGCTTTCGCTTCATCGGGTTGTCGCGCATCTGTGATGTACACGGAAGGAATCTTGCCGAGGCCGATGGAGAGTCCGAGATGGTCCTGACGGCTACCATCGATCCCATCCAGGCCCGCCGCAAGCGGATCGACAGGGTTCCGGGCAAGCACTGGATCGATCGCATGGCGGACCGCCGCCCGGAGCTCTACGGTCCGTTGGCGGGAGAAGATCCCTCGGTGGAAAATTGAGATCTTTCAGATGCCGGCCTTGATCCGGAGCCTGGGAGACCACAGACTTCCCGAATGAAGAACGAAGCGGAGAAGGTATTCGAGGCTCTCGGCGACAGTGGTCGGCTCACCGTCCTGACCGGCGCCGGGATCAGCGCCGAGAGCGGCATCTCCACCTTTCGCGACAGCGGCGGTCTCTGGGACCAGTATGAGATCGAGGATGTGGCGACACCCGAGGCCTACGCGGCGAATCCATCCCTGGTGCAGGATTTTTACAATATGCGCCGAGCCCACCTGGGAACCGTTCAGCCCAACGCCGGACACCGGGCGTTGGTCCGCCTCGAGGAGCTTCTTGGCGATCGTTTTACGCTGATTACCCAGAATGTCGATGACCTGCATGACCGGGCCGGCTCCCGCCGTCTCCTTCATATGCATGGTGAGCTCTACAAGGCCAGGTGCGTCGACTGCGGCGTGGCGGTTGAGTGGCGCACGGATATCTCCCTGGATGACCGTTGTGAGAGCTGCTCCGGTTCGATGCGGCCGCATATCGTCTGGTTTGGCGAGCTGCCCTTCTACCTGGAGAGGGAAATTCCGGAGGCCTGCGCCTCGAGCGCGGTCTTCTTCAGCATAGGAACCAGCGGCATGGTCTATCCCGCCAACACGCTGGCCTCGCAGGTGAAGGCGCGAGGAGGGTTCTGCGTTGAGATCAACCTCGAGAAAACCGCCGGCCAGGGTGTTTTCGATCTCCAGATCGAGGGTCAGGCGGGTGAGACTCTTCCGCTCCTGATCGCCGAGCTGGAGGCTCTTCTGTGAGCCTGGGCAGCCTCCAGGCGATGTATTCGGACCTGTCGTTTTTTGTCGAAAGAGGCGTTGGAATCTGTGGTCTCGGGCTCCTGGTGCATACAATACGGGAGGTTTACAGGCGGCGTCCGCTGTGTATCGTTCAGGCGCCATGATGATTCTCCGGGGAAGTCTGTCCCGGCTTGGACTTGGAAAAATATGAAACGCAAAATACTGACAGGTATGGTTCTCGCGATCGCGATCGTTGGGATCATCACATTCTTTTTCCTGAGAGATTCCGGCAGTGGTGATTACGTCACGGGGGGCGTTGACCAGCAGGGTTCTGGAGTCGAGCTCGCGGTTGAGACCGCAGAGCCGGGAGCCGGTGAAAAGCCCGGGTCCGAGATTGCAGAAAAGCCCGGCGAAGAAGAGACGGCCGGGGAGGAAGAGGAAGCTACCGAGCCGCTCCTGGTCGGGAGAGTGGTTGGCGAGGGGCAAGGTATAGCCGGAGCCAATGTGCGGCTCTATTCAACTGGCGAGCTCGAGGTTCTCATGAACCGGGTAGAACGCATCGTTCCCCAGGGGGGACAGATGCCGGACATACCGGCTCTGCTCGAGGCGGTGAGGAACGAGCTCGAGCGGTTCAGGACAATGGGGACGGAGGTTACGACCGATGACACCGGCCGGTTCGAGTTGCTCGAGGGCGCCCCTGGAGGCTACTTCCTCCTGACGATAGCCGATGGCTGGATCTTCAAGTACGGGGACGTGGTCAGCATTGACCCTGAGCGAACAGCCGAGGTTACTATCCAGCTGGAGCGCGGCAGCAGGATCAGCGGCCGGGTCGTCTCGACCTCGGGCCTGGGTATTCCCGGGGCTACCGTTGTCGCGGAGTACAGACCGCCCGGTCTTCCCGGGGTCGGCAAGATTGTTGGCCGCGTGCTTCGTATGGTCAACGGAGAGTTTCTGAAGGGTCCCTTCTCCGCGGTTACGGCAGAGGATGGAGGCTTTTCGCTCGATTCCCTGCCGCCGGGTCTCTACGACCTGGCTGCCAGCAAGATCGAGGGTGTCGAGAGCCGTCTCGAGATGGTTCAGAGCGGGACCGATGGAGCGGTAGTGGTTCTCGGCGGACCGGCCACCCTGCGCGGCTTCCTGGTCGATGATGATGACCTCCCGGTCGGGGGAGTGGTCATCGACCTCGAGCCTGTCGAGGAGCGCATCAGTCTTCCTCCGATGGCGGCCGGCTTCAGCGACCTCGCCAACACCTTCAATCATTACATGGGCTATTTGCCCGAGAAGACCCTCTCGAGTCCCGATGGCAGCTTTATCTATCGTCAACTGGGCGCCGGGAAGTACCGCCTGAGCATCCAGCAACCCGGCCTCCTGCCAACGGTCAAGGAGGCGACGGTCGACTGGGAGCAGAATGTTTCGATCGGCCTGGTCAGGGTCAATCGCGGGAAGAAGATCTCGGGTATCGTGCGCTCCGAGGCGGGCGTTCCGCTCGCGGGGGCGACCATCATCGCCTCGCCCGAGAGCAGCAACTTCCTGACCATGGGCTCGATGATGAATGACTTCGCCACCGGGCGCCTGCAGGTGGACACCGGAGCTGACGGCACCTTCTCCGTTACCGGGCTGCGCCGCAAGCGCTACAAGCTGAATGTCACCAAGCGGGGATTTGCGCCCGCCAGCAAGAAAAACATCATGGCCGGCGCCGAGGAGCCTGTCGAGCTGGTTCTCGCTACGGGGCTCACGGTCAAGGGCCGGGTGCTGATCGCTGGCAAGGACAAGCCCCTGGCGGGAGCCAGGGTGGAGGCCCGCGGAGTGAGGACCGTTTCCGACGAAGATGGTTATTTTGTCCTCGAGGGTGTCATTCAGCGTGATCCTGATGGAGAAGGCTTCGGTCCATTTGGAGGCGGAAACGGCGGTCCCTTTGGCGGCCGTCCCCGCGGACGACCGCGAGGAGATGAAGATGAAGACACGGAAGAGGATGATCCCGAGGAACGCGCGGATCTGGATTTCAGCGTCACCGCCAGGATGAAGGGCTACGGCGGTCGACGGGTCGAGCTCCTTTTCGATGACCTTCCCGACCTGGTTAAGATCGAGCTTTCCCCTGCTCCCGCGATCACGGGTGTCGTCTACGACCCGGAGGGCAACCCCGCTCCGGCTGCTCTTGTCAGGCTCAGCTATCCTTTCCCCCAGGAATTCGAGAGCCTGGGATTCTTCGACACCAGCATGATCTTCAAGGCGGTCACGGTCAGTGATCGCAACGGGCGCTTCAGCTTCAGCGATTTTTCCTCTTCGGAAGACAGCGAGTATCGAATGATTGCCGACCACGTTTCCTACGCGCGCGGCTACTCGGAGACCTTCTCCTATTCTCCCGAGTTCGATCCCGACCAGCTGGTCGAGATCCAGCTCGAGAAGGGCGGCGAGATCGAGGGAGTGGTCACCAGCGGTGGACAGCCTGTGGCCGGGGCGACCCTGCGTCTTCGGCGACGCAGCGAGAGGGAGAGATCAACCCAGGAGCAGATGTTCACCAATATGCTCGGGCTGCCCAAGGGCGGCGAGGAGGCCCGAACCAACGCCAAGGGAGAGTATTCCTACAGCAACGTCGGTATCGGCCAATACACGATCAGCGCCGAGGTCGCGGGTTTCAAGGAGTCCTCAGAGGAGGAGGTTGCGATCGAGGGCGGCGACAGCAAGGCGGTCAACTTCGACCTCGACCCCGGCGGGAGTATTTCAGGAACGGTTCTCGATGCGGCCGGCACCGTGCTCGCCGGCGCCAAGGTTCGATTGCTGAAGATGGAGAACCAGTCTGAAGGTTTTCGCCGCGCGCAGAGATACTTCGGGGGATCCTACAAATCGACGGTCACCGAAGACGATGGTACCTTCAGTATCGATGGCCTTCCCGAGGGAGCCTATTCGGTTGTCGCTGAGAAGGGGGGCTATCGCCGGGAGGAGCTCGAGGGAGTGAGTCCTGGAGATGACGGTGTCCGCATCGTGCTCGTGCTGTCCGCCGCGCTTCTCGGCCGGGTTACTGACCAGGCCACCGGCGCGCCGCTGACGAATTTCCGGCTCACGCTTCAGCACCAGGGCTCCTCCAACAGGTTCCCCTGGGGAGGCTCACGTGAGATCAGCGATCCCGACGGGCGCTTCAAGCGAGAAGATCTCGAGCCGGGAAGGTACGAGGTCAAGCTCCGGGCCGCGGGTTATGTTTCTTTCGCCACCGAGCTCGATATCGTTCAGGGCGAACGCCTCGAGCAGGACTTCTTCCTGGTTCGCGCCGGCCGGCTTGGGGGAGTGGTCACCGACCAGGCTACCGGCACACCCCTGCGCGGGGCCTACGTCAAGCTGGTTCCCGACACGCGGCGTCTGGCTGTGGAGACGCCGGCGAAGCAAAAAGGCGTTCCGAAGGTAGGGGAGGAGCCCGAGGTCGATGCGGTCGATGAAGCGAAGGAACGTGAGGAAGACACCCGTGCGATGTTCGATTACTACAGCAACACGAATCTCGGCGGCGCGGAGAAGACGGCAGCAGACGGCAGCTTTCTCATCGATACGGTGCCCTCGGGGCCCCAGCGAGTTCTCGTGAGCCATCCGGACTATGTCCAGTTTGAGGGCCGTGTCGAGGTCGCGCTTGGAGACGCCGCGGAGATGCAGTTTACCCTTTCGCCGGGGATGCGCATCTCCGGAAGGGTCCTTGACGAGGCCGGAGAGGCGCGCCGGGGAATCGTAGTCTTTATTCGCGGCGCCACCGCTGAAAACGGGTTTGTTCGCAAGGCCGACACTTCCGACGGCGAGGGAGGCTTTCGTATCGAAGGCATCGCCCCTGGCCGCTACAGGCTGCTGGCCATCGTTCGGGGGGGTGGGGCGAGTTCCGAGCCGCAGATCATCAACCTCACGCGCAGCAGGGATGATTTCGAGCTGGTTCTTCCGGGCTCGAGGCGCTGATTCGCGACGGAGGCCGCAGGCGGGTATTGGAATGAGCAACGAGGAGATTCAAGCAGACGAGCCTCCCCGCAACGCGCTCGTGCCTCCCTCGGGTGACCCGACCTCGATCTTCGAGGCCTTTCGGGGGATCCACTCTACCGAACTGCTCACCGCGGCCGTCGCTCATTTCGATGTTTTCACCAGGCTCGAGGGCGGCCCGGTAGCCGCCGACCGGCTTCGGGAAATGCTCAGCCTGGGGGAGCGGCCCTTCGTCGTTCTGAGCACAGCGTTGAAGGCGATGGGGCTCCTCGCCGCCGACCCAGGCGGACAGCTCGAGCTCACCTCCCTGGCCCGGGAGCATCTCATCGATGGGCGGGATTTCTATGTCGGAGACTATGTCCGGCTGGCGGCCGACAACCCCTCCGTTCTCGCGATGGTGGAGAGCCTCCGAAGTGATCGTCCCCGCGGAGGCGATACCGATGAGGACGGGGCCGCGTATATTTACCGCGATGGGATCAAATCGGCCATGGAAGATGAGGAGGCGGCGCGTTTCCTGACCATGGCGCTGGCCGGCCGGGCGGCCAACGTGGCGCCTCTGCTGGCGCGAGCGGCTCCGCTCGAAGGCAGCGAGCTCCTGCTTGATGTCGCCGCCGGCAGCGGGATCTACAGCGCCGCGCTGTTGCAGGCCAATCCCGGCTTGCGGGCCATCGCCTGGGAACGCCCGGAGGTTGTCAAGGTGGCGCTCGAACTTGCCGGCGAATACGGCCTCGGCGACCGGCTGGAATGCGTCAGCGCGGACATGTTCGTCGACGAGGTTCCTCCGGGGGTTGATGCCATTCTCCTGTCGAATGTTCTGCACGATTGGGATGTTCGAGAATGCCGCGGGCTGGTGACTCGCCTGGCGGCGTCCCTGCCCCCGGGAGGGAAGCTGCTGGTGCACGATGTTTTTCTCAACGATGAGCTCGATGGCCCGCTGCCGATCGCTCTCTATTCGGCGGCGCTCTTTTCGCTGACAGAGGGACGGGCCTATTCAGCGGCTGAGTACCGCTCCTGGATGGAAGAGGCGGGGCTCGAGCCGGGAGAGATCACTCCTACGCTGGTTCATTGCGGAGTCCTTACGGGCGTCAAGGTCTGAAACCGTCAGTACAGACCCTGCCCGCAAAGGAGCGGTGTCGCTTTCAATATGCGTCGAGCGGTACGGAAGTACGGCGGGGGCCGTTACTTGCGCTTTTCGACGTGCCAGGTGTGCTTGCGCAGCCTGGGGCAGTATTTCTTCAGACGAAGCTTCAGCCCGCGACGGCGAGAGACGAGGTAATTGCGTTGCCCGCTTTCCTCGCAAGTCAGCCAGACCTGTTCAACTCGTTCTTTCTTCTTGGCCATTTCCGTCTCCAGAAGCTTTACTCAAACAGAAGAGCATAATGCCCCGGGCAGCTTGATGCAACGCCCTGTTGGTAAAACTGGCAGGAGAATCTGAGCGGGAGGTGAGGTGAAACCAACCCCTCATGTTCCGAAAATCCGCTCCGGGAGGCTAATTCGCGACAAAATTCACCAGGCTGTCGGGTACGGCGATGACCTTTCGGACGGTGAGCCCCTCGAGAGCCTCTACGACGGCGGGGTCCTGGCGGGCGAACTCCTCGAGGCCTTCGGCATCGAGGCCCGCGGGCACGCTGATGCGGGCGCGGATCTTGCCCATCACCTGGATCGCGACCTCTACCTGGTCTTCGACCAGGAGGCTTGCATCCGCCTCGGGAAACGGCTCGTAGGCGAGGCTGCCGGAGTGGCCGAGCTTTTCCCAGAGCTCCTCGGCGAGATGGGGAGCGAAGGGGGCGATCATCTTTACCAGGCTCCCAGCGGTCTCGGCAGGGATGCTGTCGAGACCGGTGAGGGCGTTGTTGAGCTCGATCATTTTCGCTATGGCGGTGTTGAAGCCGAGCGAGTCCATGTCCGCGCGAACGCCGGCTATGGTCTTGTGCAGCTTTTTCTGCAGCTCGCCGTCAGCCGGTTCGGAAGAGACCCGGAGCTCACCGCTTTCCTCGTCGACAAGATTTCTCCAGAAGCGCTGAAGGAAGCGATGGGAGCCGATGATGTCACGAGTGTTCCAGGGCTTGGACGCCTCGAGCGGGCCCATGTACATCTCGTAGAGCCGCAGCGTGTCGGCGCCAAAATCGGAGCAGATCTCATCGGGAGTGACGGCGTTCTTGAGGCTCTTGCCCATCTTGCCGAATTCCCGGTTCACCGGTTTTCCATCGTGAAAGAACGAGCCGTCTTTTTCTTCGACCTCCGATGCCTCGACGTAGATGCCGCGTTCGTCGGTAAAGGCCGCCGCCTGGACATAGCCCTGGTTGAAGAGCTTGTGGAAGGGTTCCGGAGTGGAGACATGACCGAGATCGAAGAGCAGCTTGTGCCAGAAGCGCGAGTAGAGCAGGTGCAGCACCGCGTGCTCGGCCCCGCCGACATAGAGGTCGACGCCGCCGATCCTGGAGGTTCCGGCATCGTAGCTCTCGGGCCGGGCCTTTTCCTCCTTGCCGCTGAGCATCCAGTAGCCTTCGGTCTCTTCCGCGGCGTAGCGCTCATCGTTGTCCGGGTCCAGGTACCTGAGGTAGTACCAGCAGGAACCGGCCCAGTTTGGCATGGTGTTCAGCTCTCGCTGGTAATCTTTTCCATCGATGGAGACAGTCGCCCAGTCTTTCGCGCGGGCCAGGGGCGGCTTGGGCTGCGAGTCCGGGTCCTCGTCCACCTCGGGCTTGTAATCTTCCATTTCCGGGAGCTCGAGCGGCAGGTCCGAGTCTCGCAGGCCGATCGGCGCGCCATCGCTGTCGTAGATGATGGGGAAGGGCTCGCCCCAATAGCGCTGCCGGCTGAAGAGCCAGTCGCGCAGCTTGTAGTTGATCGTGCCGCTGCCGAGACCGTTTTCTTCAAGCCACCCGGTGATCTTGTTTTTCGCGGCAGGTGTATCGAGACCGTCGATGAGACCGGAGTTGACCGCGGTGCCATGGTCGGTAAAGGCCTCTCCCTCCGCTATTTCAGCCCCGGAGGGGGCCTTGACGACCTCGATGATCGGTACCTCGAACTGGGTGGCGAATTCGAAGTCGCGGGTGTCGTGGGCCGGCACGGCCATGATGGCCCCGGTTCCGTAGCCCATCAGGACATAGTCAGCGATGAAGATCGGAACCTTCTCCTCGGTGACGGGATTGATCGCCCAGGCGCCGATGAAGACCCCGGTTTTTTCTTTCTCTTCCATCTGGCGTTCGATATCGGTCTTCGAGTCGGCATAGTCCTTGTAGGCCGCCACCATCTCCGCCGGAGTCGAGGTCTCCGCCGGCTGGCCGGGGAATTGTCCTCGCCAGGGCCCCGGAACAGAGTCGTCATATTCAGCCGCGGTCAGCCGGTCAACGAGCGGATGCTCAGGAGCCAGGACCATGTAGGTCGCGCCGTAGAGGGTGTCGGGGCGAGTGGTGAAGACCCTGATGGCAAGTTCTTCGGGGGGAGAGCCGCCGGGCCAGCCGGATGAGCCGCGCGTCTCGATCCAGCCGTCGGCCGCGGACTCGCCGCCGGCCGGGTCGATTCCGAGGAAGTCCACCTCGGCGCCCTCGCTGCGTCCGATCCAGTTGCGCTGCATGAGCTTGATAGGCTCCGGCCAGTCCAGGTCCGCGAGATCATCCAGGAGCCGTTCGCAATAGGATGTGATCCGCATCATCCACTGCCTGAGAGGCCGCTTGTAGACCGGCATGTTGCCTCGCTCGCTGCGGCCTTCGGCGGTGACCTCTTCGTTGGCGAGGACAGTTCCCAGGCCTGGGCACCAGTTGACGGGAATCTCCGCCACGTAGGCCATCCGGCGTTCGTTGATGATCGCCGCGCGCTCCTGCCCATTGAGATCCTGCCATTTTCCGCCCCCGGGATTGCTCTCTGTGTCGCCGGGCTCGATGCGTCCGGATTCAAGCTCTTCGATGAGCTCGGAGATGGGCCGCGCGCGGTCAAGCTCTTCGTCATACCAGGAGTTGAAGATCTGGAGGAAGATCCACTGCGTCCACCTGTAGAAGGATACATCGGTGGTCGCGACGGAACGCCGCGGATCGTGGCCGAGCCCGAGGCGGCGCATCTGCGCCTTCATGGTGGCAATATTCGCCTCCGTTGTGATCCGCGGATGCTGCCCGGTCTGGATGGCGTATTGCTCCGCAGGCAGCCCGAAGGCATCGTAGCCCATGGGGTGCAGGACGTTGCAGCCCTGCATTCTCTGGTAGCGGGAGTAGATGTCTGTCGCGATATAACCCAGCGGGTGTCCGACATGCAGGCCTACGCCGGAGGGGTAGGGGAACATGTCCATGATGAATTTCTTCGGCCGGTCGGGATCAAAGCCCTCCTCTCCCGGGTTGGGCGCGTGGAAGGTCTCTTCCCGTTCCCAGTAATCCTGCCACTTCCCTTCGAGCTTCTGCGCCATGAGCGCGTTGTAGCGGTGCGGGTATTCGTTGCCGGTTTCCGTCTGTTCTGCTTCGCTCATACCGATTTTATCCGGAAGATACGGTCCTCAGGCTCCGCCGCCAGGGCTTTTTTAACGCGTTCCAGGGCAGCTTTCGAGATGGACTAAAAAAGATGCCCCCGATTGGCCGATTATCCTAACACGGGGCCGAATCATGGCAAGAAGAGGGACCTTTCCTTTCTTGTCCAGGCGTGTTTTGCGGGCCGTGGGCCATTAAATTTTGGATGCTTGTGTTTTTGCTGTAGGCTGAAAGATATGCCGATTTACGAATACACCACTTCGGGCGGGGGCTGCGAGTATTGCGAGGTGTCCTTCGAGCTCTTCCAGGGGATCAACGACGAGGCCCTGGAGACCTGTCCTTGCTGCGATGAGCCGGTTCGAAAGCTGATTTCCGGCTTCATGGTCGGCAAGGGAGACCCCCTGCGTCCCTCCAACCTCGACTCAAAGGGCTTTACCCAATACAAGCGAATGGGTAAGGGCTATTACGAGAAGACAGCCGGTCCCGGTCCGAACGCCATCGCCGATGGCGGCTCCTGATCCCGCTCCCGGCTCTACGGATGGTTTCTCGCCGCCGGTTTCTCGCTGCGGTTTCCCGCGAGATTAGTTGAATATTCCCTTACTCCGTCTGCGTCTCACAGGGTAGAGATACGGTATCAAAGCAGTTAAAACGGCGGCGTTGCCGGTGTTTTCAACTCCAGGAGTCCAGGGATGACGGGCGAAGAAAATAGAGCGCTTGCGCGGCGGAGGTGGCGGGCCTGGGCCTCAGTGCTCGCGCTGGTCCTGTTGGCCCTCTTCGTCGGCGCGCCTCTTTTCCTGGATCCCGGCGATGAAGATGCGGGCGGCGGCGATTCCGGCCGCGGAGCGATCAACGTTCCGGCTGATGTTCCGGCTGACGGTCCGGCAGCCGGGTCGGGAGGTTCCGGGCAGGGCGCCAGACCGGCTCCGGCAGGGGATGCGGTCCCGCCTGTGGGCGGCGGGGGCAGGGGGAACCCCGAGGCGGACTCCGCGGCTGCGGTCGACGCTGCGATTCCCTCCCTTGGCGAGGCCGCTGTTCGAAGAGATGGTGATGAGACAAACGCGGCCCGGTGTTTCATTTTTGATGCCGTCAGCGGAGACCCGGTGGCTGGCGCGAATGTGCGGTTGAGCTGGTTTCACGGTTCGACAGCGCTTTCACGGGCGGGCCTCTCTCCGCTGGTTGCGGTGATTCGCCGGACGGCCGAGGATGGAAGCTTCAGGTTTCCCGAGGTTGAGCCCGAAGACCCGCGCCTGCGGGCGCATGTCCAGATCAACCATCCCGGGTATTCTCCCGAGGTCTGCGTTCTGCATGGCCGCCAGGATTCCCGCGGCCGCTGGACAAAGGCCGAGGTCGCGGGGGATACGCCCGACCTGGTCGTCCTGGGCGGTCGCGGCGGCGGACCGGGAACCGGCAATCGCATCGAGTTCTATATTCGCCGTACGCTGACGGTCCCCCTGACGATCCTGGCTCCCAATGGGGGAGGACTGTCCCACGCGCCCCTGGCTGTCAGACCCTGGGTTGATGATCATTCCTTCCTGGACGAGCCCGAGCTCGAGATCACCTGGAGCGGCCGCCTCGTGCGTCCCGGTCCGTGGCGGGTGCTCTTTACCGATGAGCGGGGTTCGCTCAGGCTGCCTTTTTCCGAGACTCCCTGGGAGCTCGAGCTGCTCCACCCGCTCTTTTTTCTTCACGGAGCTCGCCAGCCCGGCTACCCCGAGACGATCGGCCGGCAGCGGATCCTGTTCCAGGATGCCCAGGAGTTCATCCTCGAGGCGGAGCAGGGCTACCTGGCCGGGCATCGGCTGATCGATCTCGATGGCAGACCTCTTGGAGAGTGTGAGCTGGAGGTCGAGCTGGAGGGAATGCCGGCGCTTCGAACCCGGACCGATGCGAATGGATGGTTTGAGCTGGGGATTCAGCCTTTCCCCCGCCCCCTGCCGCCCCTCAGCCTCACCAACCGCCGAGCCGGCCGTCTGACGGTTCTCTCGCCGCGGTATTGGAATCGGTCTATGGACATTGTCTTGCCGCTGCAGGAGCCGGAGCTTGTCCTGGAGGCACGTTCGGCCGGGTTCCTGCGCTTTCGCCTCGTCTCGGGTGACGCAGAGACGCGCGCCCCGGTCGCCCCGGATAGCCTGCGGTCTACCCTGGACATGACGCTGATGCGGCTGGGCGCCAGTGGAGAGGTTTCCTATTGCGGACTCCTGCCTCCTGCCGGGAGCCTGGTGGGCATCCTCCAGTCCGGCTACCTACCCTTCTCGGTTCAGCTTCCTGAGCGCTCGCCGCTTGCGCGAGGCGCGGCTCTTGACCTCGGGGAGCTCGCGCTCGCGCGCGGCTGGACCCGCGAGGTTCAGCTGCGGGGGGCGAGCGCCGAGGCTCTCTCGAGCGCCCGTCTCTCGGTCAGCCGGATCACCGAGGTGCCGGCCGGTCTCGCTGGGCTGGAGGTTCATCGCTACGAGCCCGGCGCCGATGGGAGCGTGAGTATCGGGGGCCTTCAGCATGGCGAGTACCTGCTGTCGGTCGATGGTCCGCTGCTTCAGTCGCTTTCCGCGGACGCTGTGATCTTCGAGGAGAACCTGGACGAGCCCCTCGGCCTTCCGTTGCAGCTGAGCGATGAAGAGGTGGTTTCCGTGTCGGGACTCATTGGCGGCCTGGGGCCTTTTGAGACCCGCGGGGTGACGGTGGTGGAGAGGTACTTCATCTCCGGCCGTGAGGAACCCCTGGCGATGCCGCCGTATCCTCTCTCGAGCGAAGGCGTCTTCGGAAGCATCCGCAAGCTTCGGGGAGTCGAGGCGGTCGAGGTGACGATCTGTACGACAACGGAGA
This sequence comes from uncultured bacterium, assembly GCA_913042995.1. Lineage (GTDB taxonomy): Bacteria > Planctomycetota > UBA8108 > UBA8108 > UBA8108 > UBA8108. The sequence goes on from CAJWMA010000021.1 coordinate 15,532, forward strand.
GGGGCGAGCAGGCCTTCCGGTCGCGAGGAGAGGGGCCGCCGGACTTTGATTTCGGCGAGCTTCGGCTTCGCCGTCCGCCCCATGCCGTTCTGGAGTTCTTTACCCCGGGCTACCCGGTGGTCCCGCCCCCGCTGAATCTCGGTCTCGAGGGCGAGGCCGGCAGCGAGGTCTCGGCCCGCATGAGGTTTTCAGGCGACCTTCTCATGATCGACAACCTGCGAATGGGCCGCTATGTCCTGCGCTGGAAAGGTGTCGACGGCGAGGAGGAGAGCTTTCTCTTCGAGGTGAGCAATAAGTTCGGAGGCGAGGTCCGCGGCCGGGTTGAGAGAAGACTGCTGCCCCGGGAAGCTCTCGAGATCGACATTGTTGACAGCCGGGGAGCGAGAATTGAGACCGCAAGGGTGGTCCAGGAAGAGACCCTGCTGCCGCCGGGCCTCGGGCCGGGGCACCCCGCGCTCGAGAACAGGTTCTTCGTTACGGTGAAGACGCGTGAGGAGACGAGCTTCTCGGTGGAAGCCGACGGCTACCTGCCGGCCTTTGTCACGGTTCCCCCGGGTGAGGTCGTCCCGCGCAGGATTGTTCTCTACAGGAACGACACCCGGGTGATGGGCAGGGTGCTCGATACAGGCGGCGAGCCCTTCACCGGCATCCTCGAGATCGACTGGACCCCGCGGACCCCGGAGCTGATTCGATACGGGCAGCCGATTATCGTGGAGGTGTTGAATGGACGTCTGCAGGCGGGAGGCCTGCTGCCGCAGCCGCGCGATTTTATCTTCCGGCCGAAGGGCTCGAGCAGCTTTCTCCGCCGCCGGCTCGCGCTTCCCGAGGAGCGCCGGCTGGTTGATCTCGGCGTTATGCGCCTGGGCGAGACGCGGACGTTGAAGGGCTTCGTGTATCTTCCCGATGGCCGGCCCGCTCCCGGCGCCGTGGTGGCGCTCATGCCGATTGACAGGGCCTATCGCTATCCCGGGGTCGATCCGATTGACCTGGCGCGCCTGGAGTGGAAGACGAAGACGGATGAGCAGGGGGCCTTTGAGCTGGGAGAGCTGCCGCTGGTTCCGCCCCCGCGCTGGGCCCTGGTTGCCCGGCTGGCGGGTTTCTCCGACAGCATCGAGGAAGATCCGGTATTTGAGCAGGTTTCGCGCGAGCTGGTGCTCGCCCCGGAGGCGGTGATCGAGTTGAACATCGGCTACGTCAACAGGCCCGGGGGAGACCACTACGCCTTCGCGCTCGAATTCCAGGCGGACCCCGCTGATCCCGGCTCCCGGGTCGACCTGGGAGAGCTGCCGCCGGAGTTCTACGGTCTCCACAGATTCGAGGGAGTACGCCCCGGACAGTACAGGGTGAAGTGGGGGCTCCGTGACGCCTATGAGCCGGTTCCGCCGGCCTGGGAGGATGTTTTTCTTCCCGTGGGAGGGTTTTCGCGGCTCAACTTTGTCGTCGAGGGGCTTGTCGTTCGCGGCCGGGCGGTATTGAACGGCCTGCCGGTTGAGAAAGGCTGGGTCATCCTGACGCACAATCCGGGGGAGAATGGAGGAGCGCGCGTCGGGCGGGTGCTCGATGGCGAGTTCGAGATGGTGGACCCGCCGAACGCGCTTCGCGCCTGGGCCGCCGTCATTCCCGAGGAGAAGGACCAGGCGCGGCAGAATATTTACCGGGGCGAGGCGCTGCCGGTCGAGGTGAAGAACTACCGGGCCTCTGTCCGCACCGGCTTTCTCGAGGTGTCGAGCGCCGGCTACGACATCAGGCTCGAGCTCGGCAAGGATCTGCTGCTGCGCAATCCCGGCTCCACCCTGAGCTTCGATCACTGGGAATGGGATGGAAGACGTTTTCGAGACGTGGAGGATGCCGAGTTGATTGAATCCAGCCGGATCACCTTCGGGCTGCTGCTGCCCGGCTCCTACCGGTTTACGATTCGCAGCGAGACGGGCTCGGTCCTGCGCCAGTTTAACGTCCCCCTCAAGGGCGCGGACGTCATTGTTCCGATCCGCTGAGGTCCGCCGAGGGCTGCCAGTTCTCATCAAAGAAGCCCGAGGTCTTCGCCTTGCGCCCGTAAATTTTCCCCCCCTCCAGGGAGATGACGGCATAGTCGCCGCGGCGGGGGAAGAGGTAGGCGTTCGTGCCTCTGAACTCCCGCTCACCGAAGCTATGGCCGCTGTTGATGACCACGTAGTGCTCGGGATCTTTCGGGTTGGGATAGATGAGCATGGGAAGATGGGAGCCGGGATCGAAGGGGCCGGCCCCGGCGACCTTCAACTTATCGCTGTCCCATTCCAGCGCGGCGGGGATCTCGGCCAGGAGCTCGGCGATCAGGGAGTTGCTGCCCGGGTCGCCAAACAGGATGAGATGGGTCCCGGCCTTCCCGAGCCGGGTCTTGCGGTCTTCGATGGTCCGGATGTCGCCGCGCAGCCACTTGGGGAATTCTTTTTCCAGTCTCTCGAGCTCCTCGAGCGCCCCGGCGTGGGCTCGCGGATGCATGGGCTTGCCGGTAGGACGCACACAGAGGAAGGAGCCCATGAAGGCGTCGTCGATCGGTCCCTGCAGGCCGCGGTTTTTTTCAAACGACCTGCCTCCCGGGTTGGTCAGGAGTCCCGGCAGCCAGCGTCCCTCGACCAGCTGGAAGGTCAGCGGTTCCGTCCCGGAGACCTTCTTCAGCTTCGGCCGCTGCCCATCGAGTTCGATGCCGGAGATCTTCCATGGAGGGGAGAGGCTCAGCCGGGAAATGTTCTTCGTCGAAAGCACGAGGCGGCCCTTTTCTCTTTTATAGACCGCCCTGACTTCGGCTCTCGCCAGGTGTTCTTTGAGGCCTTTGATCTGCAGCCAGCGGCAGCGGTTGTAGCGCATCGTGTAGGTGACGAAGCGAAGCTCTTCGGGCTCCGCAGGCCGGGTCTCGAGCTGCTTCCTGATGAAGGCGGCCGAGATTTTCCGGCTCTCTGGATGGAACCGGTGTCCGGACTTCGGGCCGACGAGGAAGACCGCCCGCAGGCCAGCCGCTCCATCTGATGGGAGCCCATCCAGCTTCCAGTTGAGCCCATCCTTGTTGAATTGGAAGCCGCCGGCCTGCAGCGCCTCGCGGATATTTACCGAGGCCTGGAGCTGCTTGTCTATTTCCCCGCCGTAGCCGATGGTCGGTACGTTGAAGGCGTTGAGGGAGTAGTCGACCGCGTCGTAAATATGGAGAGCCTTCCTGTGGTGGCGGGGAACCTCCTTGAGCCGGGCATATTTTATGGTGTCGCTGAAGCCGGCCCCCGCCTCCACGGCGCCCCAGCGGCCGGGGTCGTGGAGCCCGATATGCCAGGCGCCCGCGCCGCCCATAGAGAAGCCGCGCAGGACGATCCTGGCGGGATCGATCCGGTACTGGCGTTCGACCGAGGCGAGGGCCTCGTAGACATCGACCTCGCCCGCCCAGCGGTAGGCGTTGTTGGTCCTGCCGAAGACGTGCAGCTCGAGATGTTTACGTGCAGGGGGCTGCCTGGAATCATGTTTAGCCAGGAAGCTGACCTCGCTGAGGCGTCCGTTGCGTCCGTGAAGGACCAGGTCGAGGCGGAGGGGGGTCTTCCCATCGTAGTCCTTCGGTATGACCAGGCCGTAGGGCTGGACGCTTTCGTCGATTTTTGAGCGGTAGGCGCGCGCGAGGCGGCCGGTAGCTTTCAGCCAGGGGGCCTTTCCTTCCTCAAGCGCCGCGGCACGTTCGAGACCGGTATCGAGAACCTTCAACGCCTTGGCAACGTAGCTCTTGTCGTAGAACTCTTCAGGGTAGCGCAGCAGCCACTCGGTTGCCTTGGCGTAGACCTCAACATCGAGGAAGCGGTCCTCGGGGATTCGGATCACCGCGGCCTTTTTCCAGAGCTTGTCGAGGCGCCCCCTCAGCTTTTCGAGCTTTCCCCTGATCTTCCCGAGCTCTTTTTCGGTCGGGACATAGGGATCCGCGGCGCTGGCCCAGCGGCCTGGAAAGCCGGCCAGTACGCATAGCAGGAGGAAGACGGAGCCGGGAAGGGCAAGCAGGCGCTTCCCGGCCGTCCCCTGGTCAGCAGGTCTGTTCATTTTTCCAGTTCAGCCTAGCGGATCGGAGAATAGTCGGTGGGGTTGAGGAATTGAGCCTCAACCTTGGTGACAACCGGCCCATCTTTCTTGGAGTCGGCCCAGGCCTTCTTCCAGGCCTCGTCTCCCATGAAACCCTTCCAGGACTTCTTGCGCGCTTCCATGTTCGGGTAGGCGAGGATGTAGACCAGGGTTTCGGGCTTGTCGGTCGGGGTCCAGTAGCCGATCAGGGTCATGCCGTGCTTCACGAAGAGGTAGTTGGTGTGTTCGCGGAAGCGTTTGTGCAGCACATCGAGCCTTCCCTCGGCGGTGGTGTAGGTGCGCATCTCGAACACCCGGGCCTTGAGCCCCTCATCGGCGGAGACTTTTGAGCCGGGCTGCAGCAGGAGGGCCGCGCCGCAGAGAATACTCAGAAGGGAAACGGCAAGAAGGATACGTGACTTCATGATAGGACTCCTGGTCGTAGAACATGGATGTAGAAGGAAAAAGAAGAGCGCCGCGCCCGGGTGGGATCGACGACAGAACGCCTATTACAAACTACATCCCCGCCTTGCCACAAGTGCCAAGCATCGAAAGAGGGCGCCCTTGGTCGGGCCTCCGCGGCGCCGGGTGGAGCTCAGTTGTACCGCAGTCCCTCGGTCGGGAGCTTCTTTGCCGCCCGCCGCGCGGGGATGAGGCTTGCCAGCAGGCTGACCACCACGGTCGTGATGATGATGAAGGCGAGATCTTCAATGCGGAATTTAACCGGGATGTGGTCAAGGTAGTAAACGTCCTGGGGGAAGACCTCCAGGCCGGTGAGGAGGTGGATCCAGCGCTGGAAGGTGTTGATGCCCATTCCGAAGGAGATCCCGAAGAGAGTTCCCAGGGCAAGGCCGCTCAGGCAGATGCTGGTGCCGGCGAAGAAGAAGAGGTTGGCGACCCCTGTGCTGGTCGCGCCGATGGACTGGAGGACGCCGATGTCGCGGCCTTTTTCGACCACCTGTACCGTGAGGATGATGAAGATCATGAACCCGGCGAAGAGGATCACCACCCCGAGGATGATGCTGACGATGATCTTTTCCGCCTTGACCGCGTTGAGGAGCGTGGCCCTGGCTTCCCTCCAGGTCTCGGTTTTTACAAAGAGGACCTCGGCTTTTTCGAGCTCAGCCTCGAGTTTCCGTTTGAGAGCCGGCAGGGCTTGCGGCCCGGTGTGTTCAGGGCCCACCGAGACCCTGATGCCGGAGACCTTCATGTTACCCCCCGCGTCGGTTAGCTCCAGGTACTGGTTGGCTTCCCGGAGCCGCATGAAGATTCCCTTGGAGTCCAGCTCGTAGAGTCCGGTCTTGAAGTAGCCGGCGACGAGGAACTCCTGCTCCGCGGGCCGGGCGCCATCGGCGGTGAACGAGGTGAGCCGGATGACGGATCCCGGGAGCAGGCCGCTTTCTGCTCCGATGACGACTGGCGGCAACAAGGTTCGCCAGTGGAACCGTTCCCGCATGTGTTCAGGAGCTACTCCCTGCGCTTCCCAGAGATCTTTCTTCAGCCATTTCTCCGAAAAGAGTTTACGGGAGGTTCGAGGCTGGGCCTGGAACAGTTTGCGGGCACGCGCCCGGTAAGGTTCGAAACCGGCTGGCAACCTGCTGTCGAATCGGGGCTCTTTCGGTACGGCCTCCAGCATCGCATCGAGCTCTTTACTGGAGGTCTCGTTGTCGAGATCCACTGCGGTGATCAGCATATCCTCGGTGCCGCGGCCCGAGGGGGAAGTATAGAGCGCGAAGGTTTGCACGAAGGCCGCGGTGCTCTCTACCCCGTCCACCTGCTCCAGGCTCTTGCGGATCTCCTCAGGGTTTTCCAGTCCGAGGAACATCTTGCTTTCAACGACGATGTCGCTGGTGGTACCCCGGATCCGGTCCTGCATCTCGCTGCGGAAGCCCTCCATCACGGCGACCACGATGATCAACACCGTCACGCTCAGGGTCACGGCGAGAAGGGCCGCGACGGTGATGAAACGGGAGCAGATATATTTGTAGGCGATCCACCAGCGGTACATGAGAGTTATAGAGGGGATTCTATCCGCAGAGTTTTTTTATTGAACCCTAAAGAGCACTTCTTAGGATATCCTGCCGTCTCGGGCTGCCGTGGACGATTTTTTCTCTTACCAGGTTCTTTTTGTGACAGAGCTGAGCGACCAGGATCCTTCCAGCGAGAAGGGCGAGGCGGATTCTTCCAGCGAGCGTTTGCTTGATGAGCTGACGCTCGAGCTGATGTATATACCCGAGTTTGACGTCGAGGACCTGCGCTATTGGTTCGCTCCTTCATTTGAATCGCCCAAGGCTGTCTACCAGCAGCTGGCCAACGATCCGAACAGGCATTGGGGAGCCTACTACACCAAGAAAGGCTGGGAGTTTGTTTTCTCCGAGGGTCCGCCGGCGGGCGAGGGTCCTTTCAGGGTGAGGAAGGGCGGGACTCGTCTCGAGATCGCCGACAGGGGAAGGTTTTTCAGCCCGAAGCCGGCCATCCGTCTCGGCGGCTCAGCTGAGTCTCTGCAGCTGGCGGGGATTGAGAAGAGCCAACCCATCAATCCCTGGAGGCCGAATTACCTGAAGAGCCTGAACTTTATCAAGAAGCAGTATACCTGGGAGCACAACGAGCTGCCGGATAAGGTGGTGCTGGCTTTTTACGCGATTGAGGAATGCGGTGAATTTTCCGGCAGCCAGGCCTGGGTCAACGCCGAGCAGATTTTTATGCAGAGCGACTCCGATGCCCTGAGATCTACGCTCAGCGATTTCTTCTCCCGCCGCCCTGAAGATTTTGAACTCGGCTCAGAGATCTGCCTGCGTGTACTCGGGCGCCTTGGAGAGGATGGCTTCGCGAGGCTGCTCGAGTTGGCGAAACACCCGATCACGAGAAAACGCAGGCATGTCGCCGCGATTCTCGGCAAGCTCTGCGATGGTCAGCCTGGCGGAATTGAGACCCTGTTGCTGCTCGCTGATGATGAAGATTTCGGGGTTCGGGACGAGGCCCTGAAGGCGCTGGCAGGCGTGGGAGTGGATGCGGCTACCGATACCGATGGGAAGGTCGCCTCGTTGCTGGACTCGGATGATCTCCGGCACCAGGTCTGGGCGGCGGCGGCTTATCTCAAGGGGGGAGATGAAGAGAAGCGAAAGTTCCTTGTGCAGCTTATCAAGGACAGCGACCGCACGTTGAGCGAGCTGGGCGACCTGGGCGAAATCGTCGTTCAGCTACAACTCGTGGATGTCACTCCCTTTCTGATCAAGCGGTTTAAGTCCGGAAGCGACGACCTTGCCCTGGATGCGATGGAGGCCCTGTCGGCGCTCACCGGGATCGCGCTCGAGTACTCGGTGCTGAACGACGCGGAGGCGAAACGTTCAGCGGCGAAGGAGCTCAATCGCTGGTGGGAAGAGTGCAAGCGGGCACGCGGCGCTCTCAGGAAGGGCGGCGGCTAGGCCGGCATCTCCCGGGGCGATGGAACCTTGAGAGTTATTACTCCTCGGCCGTTTCCGTCTCGGCTTCTGACGCTTCCTCGCCGCCCGCGTCGGTGGCGATATAGCAATAGTCGGTGACGGTTACCCCGGTTCCGCTCGCCTCGACAGAGTCCTGCACCGAGCGCTTCTGATCGTCACGGATAAACTCCTGTTCGAGAAAGCACTGCTCGGCGATGAACTTGTTGATCTGGCCTTCGACAATCTTCTCGAGGATCTCTTCCGGCTTGTTGGCGTTCTTCTCGTCGTTCTGGGCCGCGGCCAGGCGGATTTCTTTTTCCTTGGCGACGATCTGCGGATCGAGCTTGTCCCGCGAGAGACATTGCGGTACCGAGAAGACAATGTGCATGCCGAGGTCTTTTCCAAGGGTGCCCACCGCTTCATCTGCGGCGCTTCCGCCGGCGAGACCGACCATGCCGGCCTTTCGATTGTCGAAATGGACATACTGGACAACGGCGTCAGCTTCGATGAGGGAGAAGCCTCCAATCGAGATGTTTTCACGCAGCCGGTTGATCAACTCGGTGACGCCATCCTTGACGCTGCCGCCTCCAGGCATGGGGGTCTCGAGGAGAGCGTCGCGGTCGGCGGGCTTGGCGGCTCCGATTACCGCGACCAGGTCCTGGACAAACTTCTGGAAATCTTCGTTGTTGGCGACCGGCTCGGTTTCGCAGCAGACGCTGACCAGGGCTCCAAGCTTGCCGTCGTCGGCTACGTAGCTTCCGATCAGGCCCTGCTCGGCTTTTCTTCCGGCCAGCTTGGCTTCCGCCTTGGCCCCGGATTTTCTGAGTTCGTCAATGGCCAGTGAGATGTCGCCATCCGCCTTTTCGAGAGCCTGCTTGCACTCCATCATCGGGAGGCCGGTTTTTTCACGAAGTTCTTTTACACTTTTTGCGTCAATTCCCATTTCGATAACTCCTAGGGAGCCCCGTGTTCAAGGGGCGTAAGTTCAATGCTATTACCATGATCCGGGCTTTCCGGAGCCGAATACAATCCCTCAAAAAAACACTGAAAGCTTCGGATGTCAAGGACATGCTGAAGAAGAGCGGGGCCAATAAAAAAACGGCATAAAAAAAGCGGGATTCCAGCGGTCTGTTCCGCCAGGGTCCCGTTCGACCAGTCCCGGTGCAGTCAGCCGGCTTCGAGATCAGCTCCGTGCCCAGACACCCCAGACGCGCAGATACTCGGGGATAACCAGCGAACCATCGTTGTTGGTGTCGAGGGCCTTGAAGACCTCACCTGCCAGTTCCTCGTCGGCAATCTGCTTGCTCGCCAGGAGTTCCTTCGCTGTCAACTTGTTGTCTTTGTTGGCGTCCATCGTCCTGAAGATTTCCTTGGCCTCGTCCGTGATGATCCGGTTTTCGACATACTCATCTTCTGAGACGACGTCATCCTTGTTGGAGTCCGAGGCCTGGAAGATGCCCGCGCGGGCCTGGGGAGTCATGTAGCGGCCATTTTCGACGTATTCTTTCCGGGAGTGTTTCCCGTCGCGGTTTGTATCGGTAAAACCGAAGCTCCGCCGGTAGTTCGCCCTCTGTGATTCGCTGACCCCTTTGACTCCCTTGAAGCCGAACAGGGTCAGGATCTGCTGCGGCGAGTGGCCTTTAATGATCACTTCGCCTTCATCATCTTTGGGCCCGGGTCGCCCGCGGCGTTCGCCGCCTTCAGGGCGTCC
>CAJWMA010000022.1 GCA_913042995.1 uncultured bacterium
TAGTTCCCCTTCTTCTGGAGGCTGAGGCCTTTTTCGAGCTCGGCTTTCGGATCTCCCTCCTCCTGTCCATCGAGGTTGTAGCCGAGGCTGCCAGTGAGGCTTTCGATTGCGCTGGCGATGGCTGGCTTCGGTTCTTTTTCCGGTTTCTCAGCCGGTACCGGTTCGGCCGGAGGGCTGGCCGGAGGGCTGGCAGGTTCAGTCTTTTCATTCGCCGGGACTGTCTCGCTGGAAGCCGTCTTCTCCGGCGCGACGCTCTTTTCGGGTTCGGACGATGGCTGTGTTTTACCGCAGCCGGCCAACGGCAGAAGAGCGAGCAGGAAGATGGCCTGGATAAGGACAGGCGGCTTCATAATGAACCTTTCAGCAGCACGAAAGAGAAGAACCCGATAGCTTCCGGAGACCGCTCCGGTGTTGGAGTCAGAAGAAATTCTATCATTTAATTCGCCTCCTGTATGCCCTGCCCCGCCAGGCGGAGCCTGAGATCAGGAGAGGAGCGCTTCAACATGCGCTACCACGCAGCGTGAGAGAGCCTGGACGTTGTAGCCTCCCTCGAGGACACTGACCAGTCGGCCGGGAGGAACCCTTCTTCTCACCTCGCGGGTCATCCAGGCAAAATCGTTTTTGCGCAGCGTAAGGCCGCCGAGGGGGTCATCAGCGTGCGAGTCAAAGCCCGCGCTGATGAGAACGAAGTCCGGCGAGAAATCATCGAAGATCGAGTCCAGGTCGCGCCGGAATATTCCGCGGTAGGACTCGGCCTGGAACCCGGCGGCCAGCGGCCGGTTCAGGGTCGTTCCCTTGCCGTCTCCCTCACCCGTTTCTTTCGCGGCCCCCGTGCCCGGGTAGAGCGGTGATTGGTGTAGAGAGTAATAGAAAACGGTGGGGTCAGAATAGAAGATGTCCTGCGTCCCATTTCCGTGATGCACATCCCAATCGACGATGAGGATCTTTTTGCATCCCATCTGCTGCAGGTGGCGCGCGGCGATGGCTGCCGAATTGAACAGGCAGAATCCCATGGCCCGGCCGGGGGTCGCATGGTGTCCGGGAGGGCGGACAAGACAGAAGGCGGCTGGGTATTCACCTCCGTAGCAGGCCTCTGTGGCTGAGAGCAGGCTTCCTGCGGCGAGCAGAGCAGCCTCGGCTGATTTTGCCGAATGGACCGTGTCGGCATCCAGGCGGCCTTCGAGCCCCCTTGTTTTTTCTACAAGCTCGAAAAGCTCGGTCTTGTGACAGCGCAGGATCTCTTTTTGAGTCGCGGGTCGGCCCGTGGTCCAATGCAGTTGTTTCGAGAGGCTGCCGGATTTTTTAAGAGCTTCGATGCTGGCCTCTAACCGGGCTGGACGCTCAGGATGCCGCGGTCCCGTGTCATGTTCTAAAAACAGCTTGTCGGTGTAGATGGGTATCTGGTTCATTCGGACTGGCGCTCCTGTGCAACGCATTGTCGCTCCGGAGCGTCCTGTATAGTGTCGAGTTCAGCGGCCGACTGGTCCACGGGGGGGCTTTTTCCTTCCTCCCGCTGGTGTTAACATGCCTCCTGTCAGCGTCCTTCCAGGGGCGAGCAACCGCGGCCTGCTCAGTCATTGAGTATAGGGGACAGATAGCTTGAGGGAAAGCCGGTCAAAAATTCACCTGTCGCTGCTGGCCCTGCTGGTCATGGCGGTGCCGCTCGCGCTGTTTTTTTATTACTATTCCAACCTGATGAACGAGGCTCAGAAGGACCGTCCTGAAGCGAGGCTGGTTCACGAGATGTACGAGGATGATCCGGTTGAAGAGAAGTTGCCTGAGCCCGTCGTTGTCGAGGCCAGCGAGTTCGAGGTGAGTGGACGGGCCTGCTTGCCGGACGGCAGCGGTGTTTCGGGTCTCAAGTTGATCCTTGCGGAGGAGAGCGTGGTTGCCGGGCCGGATGGGAGCTTCCATTTTCCGGCCGCGAAACGGGGGCGGGAGGCTGCCTTGCGGCTCGAGCTCAATGGAAAGAAGCTCGCTGTTTTTGAGAAGGTGCTGGTGGGAGATGATCCCGCGGCGGCGGGAACCGGTGGAACGGCCCTCGAGCTGTTGCCTTCGAAACCCGCGAAGATTGAATGGACTGTCCAGGTTCCCGGGAAACCGGCGGCGGCATCCGGCGGGAAAAAGACCTTCATAGGGCTTGGGGCTGTGCTTGTCGAAGGCTGGGGCGGAGGAGGGCGGATCTCGGTCCAGGGAACCTCCAGGCTTCCGGCTGGAGCGGGAATCTATTCACACCTTTCTTTTGATGGGTTCCGGGTTGCCGGCTGTCTCGACCCGGCGGTTGTCTCCGCAGAGGGTCGCTGGCAGGGGACCGTTTTCATTTCGCCTGAGCACCGCTGGTATTCGGGTTCGCACGAGCTGACCGCCAGCTTCAACGTGGTCGTTGAAGATCCCCGCCTGGTGGCTGAATGGGAACAGGAGCTCGGGGAGGGAAGCCTCCAGGATGCCGGAGAGATAGCTGCCAGCAGCGGGGTCTACATTGGGAATCCCAAGGAGGCCGAAGCTGAGGATCGCGCTGTCCAGGCCTATACTGTTCGGATGGTCCAGGAGGCCAGGCGCTATCGGGATGGCCTGCGCTCCCGGGTCGATGAAATACTCAGGCTTGGAAAGGGCTGGTCTCCGGAGTTGCTGGCCGTCCGTAACGGCAACCGGCCAGGCTGGTTTCACGAGGGTCTCGTAGGAGAGGATGGCAGCTTTTCCGAGAAGACCTGGAGGGTCTATCTCGATGAAAAATGGCGTCCCGGAATCTCAGCGTTACTGAAAGAGCACAGGGGAGAGCAGCCCGGCGAGGATGGTACCGCGAGAAAATATCAGGAATGCTACAGCCGCCTGGAAGGGCTGCTGAGCGGGGTTCTTCAGATGAGCCGGGTCTATTCCATGTTCATCGTTTATCCGAGCTTTGATCTGAAGCCGCACGAGAAAGATTTCTATCTCGATGAGCGCGGCCGTGAAGACCTGGCGGTCCTGAAAAGGATCGTTGACGAACACTTTGAGCGGCTGGAGCGTTTCACCACGCTCGTGGAAAAGTAGCCCTGCCCCGGGATGGACGCGGGAGATCGGTCAGTCTATTTTTCCCGTGAGGACGATCTTGAGCGGCCCCGAGGCGTATTGGAGCATGCGCCCCTTCTCATCGACCCAGATGCTTCCCTGCCACTTCCATTTCTTCGCCTCGAAGGAAAATCGTGTAATCGGTATTTTCCTGTCTCCGATCGTTAACGGAGCGCTCTGCACCTCGGGTTTGAAATCAATTTTCAGCACATCGCTGAACTCGGGATAGAAGACCTTGATCGTCCTGGGACCGGTGGTGTCGAGCTGCCTGGTGAAGAGATTCCATTGCTCCTGGCAGAGGGTTGAGAAAAGAAAGATGTCCTTGTCTACCTTGAGCTCTGTCTTGGAGGCCTGTTCCTTCTTCCTGTTGTTGGTGTAGATGGTCGTGGCCAGGCCATCGGTGAACTGGATGCTGGCTTCCTGGAAGGCTTTAAACGTTTTGTCAGAGGCGAAACGGAAATTTGTTTTTTCGGTGTAGGTAACGGGTGAGCCGCCCTTGGAGAAGAGCAGGGTTCCAACGGAATCCTGTATTTTCCCTTCGGCCTCCATCTTCCTTCGGATCGCGAGCTGGTAGTACTCCCCGGTTAATGACGGGCCATCTTTACGGCTGAAGCGGAAGACGGTCTCGCCGATCTTCTCCTTGTTTTTAAGCCAGAGGTACTTGTAGCCCCTGTCGAGCTTCCATCCCAATTCGAAGGCGGGCAGGGGGATGGTTGAAAGTACGAGCAGCAGGCACAAGAGAGGTTTTTTCTGGGTCATAGAGAGTCGTTGCCGCCCTGGAGGGATGTAATGCTTTCTGCGGCCCGGGGAACGTGCTCCCGAGTCTCCAACTGGCCATAGGATGGGCTAAAAACAGCAGCTATCGAGGCCACTGAATTATTCTATCCCGCTTTTTGAAAAGTCGTCGAAGGGAAAATATAAGATCTTTGATTATAAAAAGTTACAGAAGAAAAATTGGTCGCTCAAAACACCCCTGGAGGGCCTTTTTTCAGCAGGGATGGCACCGAGGCGGTAGACTTGATGATGTCGCAAAAGGAACCCCGGCAAGTTGTTCCCAGGGTGGGAGCGAAGTGGTTAGTGCCGGGAATATCATTAGATAATCGATCCAGAAGCCTGAAAAGGCCGGATCGCTGGCAGATTCAAGCCGGCCTGGTTGGAACTCTTGATTCCAGCCGCCGGAACCTTGCCCTGGAGGGTAGACGCATGGTCCGCAAGATAGAAAAAATCGAAAAAGAGATGGGCTATTGTGAGATCAAGCTCGAAAAGAAGCGCCGCCTGCGTCGCCAGGTGATGTTTCTCGATGCGGATCTTGAAGTCCTTGAAGAATTCAGTCGGAGCTACGAAGGATGCTATCGAAGCCTCTCGGAGCTTCCCTACCCGAAGATCGGCAACCAGGTCGCTGCTGAACGTCAGAGTCTCGAGGAGCCTGGCCCCTATTTCATGCGTTGCAAGGATGATTTCATCGCCGCCGGAGCGGTTGAGATGGTTGGCGAGGAGATGAAACTGTTGCGGAGAGAAAAAGAGGATATCGAGGCCCGGTTCGAGACCTTTTCAGGTCTCGTCCGCAAGCGAGATCTGTTGCTCGAAGAGAAGCAGGAAGCCCTGCAGAGTATCGCTCCGATTCAGTCCACGCGGCTGCGCAAGGTCGGTGAGGATTTTAAGAAGACCGAGGAAGAGTGGCACGGCCTGACCGAAGACTCGATCAATATGGACGAAGCCATCGGCTACCTGAGCCGCAATGTGGATTATCTCGAGAGCGCCAGCAATTTTCTTACTGCCGCCAAGGGCGCCTTCGATGTTGAGGGATGGATTGATGGAGACTACGAAGGGACTCTCTTCAGGCATTCGAACATCGGCCGGGCCAGGGAGATGGTTTACGGGGCCAATCGGAACCTGAAGCTTGCCCAGAAAGAGCTTGTCTGCGTGGTCAGTCTGGAGTTTGACCTGACTGACTTCGAGCCGTTCATGGTGAATTTCCTGGGCTCGCTTTTCCATGACATCTTCATCGGGGGACGGCTTCACACGATTCTCGATCTCGTCGAGGAGGCGATTGTCGACAGCCGTTCCAGGCTGAAGGTCGTTCAGAAGAAGCGGGAGCAGCTTCGCAAGAAGGCCGAGAGAACTGAGAAGGCCAGGGCCAGGTTGTTTCAGCGTATTGGCGGCGAAAAACGCGGGCGCCTGAGCCTCAATTGAAAGGCGTACCGGCGCCAGGCCGGGAACAGCGGCCTCCTCAATCGCCGCAGCCTAGCTGGTCGTCCGAGGGGTCGAGCCCGGGGTTGGGGAATGGAGGCGGAGGGATCATGCCTCCTCGGAAGAGGAAGTTCAGGCTGTAGGCCGCGTCAGCGACGTTGATCGTTCCGCTGTCGTTCGCATCTCCCGCATCGAGGCACTCCACCGGATCTTCGCCGAGGAAGAGGTAGCCGAGGATGACCACCGCGTCGGATATATTTACCACGCCGTTGGAGTCGGCGTCGCCGCGAACAAAGGCGCCTTGGCTCAGTCCGGCGGGAGAGAAGAATACGGTTCCGGGCTTGCCGATTCGCGGCAGGACCGTCATTGAGTCGACTGTCAGTATGTTTTCCAGCGGGGGTTCGCCGACTCCATTCGTCAGCCTTACGGCCGTGCTCCCCTCTGTGGGGGCATCAGGAGAAACATCAGCCACGATGTTCAGGATTCGTTGATTCTCTCCCGGCGGCAGGGTGCGCCCGTCGTATGGCGGCTCGATATCAAAGATGATGCCTGAGGTTACGTAGGGGAGCCCTGGATCGTTGGAGATGTTGTAGGCGAGGAGTTCCGCCCCGAGTGACCGTATATTGGTCAGGAGAAAATCGACCGAGGTGATTTCCAGGTGGGCCGGGTCAAAGGTCGCTGCCACCTGCAGAGCCTGCACGGGGACGTCGTGGGCCAGCTCAACCGGGATATAGACCGATTCCATGCCCGGGAACACTCGCACGTCATCGACCCAGATCCTGTTTTGCGATTCGGTGACCTCGACCGCCTGGCCGAGCCCGGCGGAGCCGCGTCCTCCAGGGCCGATGACCGTCAGGTTGATCTCGTATTCACCCACCTCCGGGTAGGTGTGTACGGGATCGCTCGATACGCTGACTGTCCCATCGCCGAAGGTCCAGAGCCAGGCCGTGATGTCGCCCTCGCTTTCATCTCGCAGCTGGATATCCAAGGGGACGATCCCCGAGAGCCTGTCGATGCTGAAGGCCGCGGTGGGGGGGCTGGCGTTTGTTGTCATCAAGAGGGAATTTTCGCGCTGGAATAGTACCGGATGGTTTCCGAACGTGTCTGTGGATATGACCGGCGCGAACTGGCTTTCTCCATCATCGATGATGACCCGCGGCGTGGGAAGGTCATCGGGGTTTCCAGACAGATAATAGGCAGTCCCGTCTTTCTGGTAGGAAAGAGCGAGGTTGCCTTCCGTTCCGATGTGAATTGATGGAGAGCCTGTGGCGGCCGTGTCGATGAGCCGGGTGTCACTGAAGCCATCCGGGATGTTGTTTGCGAGATGAACAATTCCCTCTGCCGCAAATGCCAGGTAGATAGTCATCCGGCCTGCGAGGACAGCTTTCGGCGCGGTGTGGGGACCGGGAACATCCTCAAAGACCGGCACGGCCGGCGGAAAGGTTCGGGGCTCCGCTGATGCTGCGTCACTGGTGTAATGGATCACTCCCTCTTTCAGGAAGAATACGTGTATGTTCTGTTGCTGGTCGATAACCAGGTCGGGGCTCTGCCCGGGGCCGAGGTTTGCCACGTTTCCGGCCAGGTTTGCCAGTTGGATGACAGCCTCTTCTCCACCGGTGTAGCTTTCCCAGGCAAAGAACGGATTGCCTCGCAGGTCAACCTCGATCGCAGGTTCATTGCAGCGTTCTTCCGCGCGGGAGATTCGCTCCGGCGCGCGCAGGGCCTGTCCGACCTGGGCGGAATACCAGACCTCGTAGCCGAGTTCGGCTTCGGTCCTGTGCAGGTAGGCAAGGTGGAGGCTTACTGAAAAGAAGTCCAGGTCGGGTTGGGCTGAATCCGCAGATACCAGGAGATCGGTTACCCGGCCGTCGGCCAGCAGGGTGCGCAGATTCAGGACACCCTCGGTAACGTAGGCTATGTGGAGGTTCTCGAAGAGATCGGTTCCCAGGCAATAGGAGTCAGCGGTGACGTTTGAGGAGATGATATTGGGGGCGTGAAATTGCGCCATGAGGGTTCCATGACCCGCCATGAAAGTCATTACGATCAGGGCAATCTTCAGCAGACCGTGTTCTCGGTTAGAGGCTTGAATGCGTGGCATCTGGAAAGATCGGGATAGGTGGGTGGTGGCGCCGCCCTCGGCGCGCAAGTTCAGACCTTTCAGGCAATTATCCACTAGAGTCGCTTCCTGCGAAGGGTAAAAAGGTTCTTTAGCCGAGCTGCGGCTCTTTCAGCCTGTTTGTGCCCTGTTTGCGGGGTTTACAGGCAGCCGCTGTGTTATGCTTTTTGTGAATTTACAGTGATTTGGGACGGTTTGCGGCTTGGAACACGAACACTTGCATGAAAATATACTGCTGAGTCTCGCGGCGATCGTCGTGATGGGGCTCGGGGCCCAGTGGCTGGCCTGGCGGTTGAGGTTGCCTTCCATCCTGCTGCTGCTGGCCGCCGGCTTCGCCGCCGGGCATGTAGGGCTTGGTTTCATCAAACCCGAGGCACTCTTCGCTGAGCTTCTCTTCCCGATCGTGTCCCTCTCGGTGGCCGTGATCCTCTTTGAGGGTGGATTGACCCTCAGGCTCTCCGAGGTCCGAGAAACGGGAAAGGTAGTGCTCAGCCTCATCCTGCTCGGCGCTCTGGTCACCTGGGGTCTTACGACAGCCGCCGCCTACTGGATTCTCGGGTTTGATATCAAGCTCGCGGTCCTCTTTGGAGCGCTGCTGATCGTTACGGGGCCAACGGTGGTCTTACCTCTGCTGCGCCAGGTGCGGCCAGGTGTGCAGATCAGGAATATTCTCAAATGGGAGGGGATTCTCAACGATCCCCTTGGGGCGATCATAGCGGTGCTTGTTTTCCAGGCTCTCTTTGTCGGGTTGTCCGATACCGGTGGAAAGCTGGATCTGATGCATGCTGCGGAGGGGCTGCTGGAGGCCGCCTTGATTGGAGGCGGGCTGGGGGTTGTGGGCGCCGTCAGCCTGCTCTTCTGTCTGAAGAGATACTGGATTCCCGATTACCTGCAGAGCTCCATAACCCTGATGATGGTCGTCGTTGTCTTCGCGCTGTCAAATTATCTCCAGGAGGAGTCAGGCATTCTCGGTGTTACCGTGATGGGGCTCTGTATTCCTAACCAGAGGATGGTGGCTGTCAGGCACATCATCGAGTTCAAGGAGAACCTGCGGGTTCTGCTGATCTCGGCCCTCTTTATCGTTCTCTCCGCTCGGATCGAGCTCTCAGATCTCCAGAAGCTGGATTGGAGGGCCGCCCTGTTCGCCGGAGCGCTGATCCTGCTCGTCAGGCCGGCCTCTGTTTTCCTTTCGTCGATGAGGTCCGGCTTGTCCATTCGTGAGAAGCTGTTTCTTTCCTGGATGGCTCCCCGTGGAATTGTCGCGGCCGCGGTGGCCTCGATCTTCGCTCTCCGCCTCCATGCGCTGAACGAGGACGCGATAAAAAAAGGGATTGAGGGGGGGCTGAATCTCGCCGGTATGGATGAGCTGGTGCCGGTTACTTTTCTCCTGATCTGCTCGACGATCTTCATCTACGGACTCACAGCGCGGCCGCTGGCCATTCGCCTGGGTGTTGCCCAGGCGAATCCACAGGGGGTGCTCTTTATCGGGGCGCATCGCTGGGTGAGGCAGCTTGCCGCCGTGCTCCGCGACCAGGGCATCGAGGTTCTGCTGGCGGACAGCAACCGGACCAACATCAACGAGGCGAAGATGGATGGCTTCAAGACCTTCCTGGGCAATGTGCTCTCCGATGATGCGGCGGAGGAGATGAACCTTGGCGGTATCAGCCGCCTGGTCGCGATGACCCCCAACGATGATGCCAATTGCCTCGCCGGTCTTCATTTCAGGGAGGCCTTCGAGCGCCGCGAGCTCTACCAGCTCAGTGAGTCAGCCGATGCCGGGCACGAGGGGGGAGGCATTACCCATCTCAGGTGCAGGGAGCTTGGCGATGGGAGCCTTGATTATTCTTCGATGGAGAGCCTGTTCTTCGGCGGAGCCTCGGTTAAGGCCGTCAGCCTCGGAGATGAGTTCTCCTTTGAAGACCTCGCGGCCCGGTACAAGGGAGCTTTTGTCCCGCTCTTTCTGATCGACTCAGCTGGCCTCCTCCATGTCTTCACCACGGATACCGGGCTGAGTCCCGCCGCCGGTGACAAGGTGATCCTGATCGCTGGGGCTGACGGGGATGCCGGCAAAGAGGAGGCCTGAGGCGGGGCGGGCTATCTACCTGCTGAGAACGCAGCGCAGTCCTACCGCGTCGTCCCGCAGGGTGTCTGGAGCCAGCCGTCGAAAGGTCGATGAAAGCGAGGGCGCGTTGTCTTTCCAGCTGCCGCCTCTGAGAACTCCGCGCCCGGGGATGCCGCCCGCGACCCAGGCTCCTGAGCCGGCGGGAGCCTGCCTGTAGTCGGGATGACCCGGGTCGGCGCACCACTCCCAGAGATAGCCGTGGATATCGTAGAGCCCCCAGGGATTCGGCTTCTTGACACCGACCGGGGGGTCGTTTCCGGCCGCGTTGCCGTGGAACCAGGCGTAGTCGCCAAGCTTCCCGGCATCATCACCGAAAGAGTAGAGCGTGGCGCTGCCCGCCCTGGCGAAATATTCCCATTCCGCCTCCGAAGGGAGCCGTACGCGCTCAGCTGCGGAGATCAGGCCAGCCGATCTCATCAGCTCGGTGGCGCATTCGCAGAACCTGCCCGCCTCGGCCAGGTCCAGGACCTCGACAGAGTTTCGCTTTCCTTTCCAGCGGCTTGGATTGAAACCCATGACAGCCTGCCAGAGATCCTGCGGTACCTCGTAGCGCGCCACCTCGAAGGAGCCCTCCAGCTTGACGGTCCGGGGGGGAGCTTCAGAGGCGGGACCGCCCTTGCGTCCCATCTCAAAGCTGGCTGGATAGGGTCCGGAGCCGGGAGTGATGGCGACAAACTCCTTGCGCAGCACCGTGAGCAGCTCTCGCTGGCGAAGAGTGGGGAGGTGGTGGCCGAGCGTGTTGAGGCGGATACTGTAGAGAGATGTGTCGACGGTGACGTAGAGGGTGTCGGCCTGGTAGCCGCGGCCGAATACGCAATTGCTCGGCAGGGCTTCGGCTCCGGCCGGGAGGCCCGGAGCGCCGCGGGTCGGGATATGTCCGAGCTCTTTCCCCGCCGGGTCGATGATCAGAATTCCCGGACGCGTGGAGCTTCTGAGGGCCAGGTAGAGATGGCCGCGGGAATCGATCGTCATTCCGTCAATTCCGACCTCCTGGCCAAAATCTACGAGTGTTTTCCTCTTCCCTGTAGCCAGTCCCCTGTCGTCAAGGCTGAAGGCGTAGAGCTTCATCTCACCCTGCTTCGGCGGCGCAACTGCAGGGTCGATCCGGTCGGTGCCGTTGTCGTGGTCGGCTACGTAGAGAGTCTTTTCATCCGGACTCAGGGCGATGCCGTTAGGCTTCCGCACCTCGCGGGTGATCTCCCGCACAGCTCCCGCGCCATCGACCCGGTAGACCGCCCGGTTTTTGAGTTCGCGGTTTTCGTGGCCGACATATCTCGGGTCGGTGAAGTAGATTCTTCCCGCGCGGTCGATCACCAGGTCGTTGGGAGCGTTGAATCGCTTGCCGTTGAACTTCCCAGCCAGCTCGACCTCCTCGCCAGTCTGGATATTCCAACTGACGAGCCGCCTCTTGCCGTAGTCGGCCCCCTGGCAGCCGACCAGTCGGCCGGCCGCGTCAAACATCAGACCGTTGGATTTACCACTGTCGGTCTTGAAGACGGTCGTTTTTCCGGCACGGGGATCGTAGCGCAGGATCATCCCGGCTCCGCCATCTTTGTTCATGGAGATGTCGGAGAAGAAGATGCTTCCATCTGGAGCGACCGCCGGCCCCTCCGTGAGTCCGCCCTTGATCGCCGCGCTCCGGGTAAAGAGATGCTCGAGCTTCGCATTCTCCGGGATGATCGCCGTTGTTTTTTTTTCGGGCAGGTCTGCCGTGAGGAGGATGCCGGGAATGAAAACCAGGAGCAGAAAGGAGAGGATCTCGAATTTTTTCATTTTCATTGGTTGGGCGAGGCGGCTTCTTCAGTTTTCCCCTGGGCCTTTTGGGCGCTTTTTTCCCCGAGTTGTCCAAGAGACATCGCTGTTTGCGATACGGCCAGCAGGAGCAGCAGGGCGCCGACAGGCAGCAGCAGGATTCCAATCCCGGGATCCCCTCCGTAGAAGATGAGTCCGCCGAGAAAGAAACCGCCCGGCATCAGGATGCTGGCTCCGCAGAGGCACGGGGAGGCGAGCCGCTGCAGCTTCGAGTTCTCCTGCGGCAGGATCCGAAGGGTGGAGGCGAATACAAGATGGACGATCGAGAGGAGCGTGCCATGGGTGTGGGCCAGGGTCCACATCAGCCTGCGAGTCTCGTTGTTGGTGTCGAGGTAGTAGCCCATCTTGAAGCCATGCATGGTTTCGAGGGCAATACCCAGGCTGAGGAAGCAAAGAAGTGACCACCAGCCAAAGCGCAGGTGCCGGTGGACGATCCGGGTTTTTCCGGTAATTCGATTCTGACTCATCAGGTTTGTCCTCTGTTTTCTTGTTCGTCGTTTCCGCCGGCCGGGACGGCAGTATCGTTATTCTTCCAGGTTAACGCGCTGGTTGTTTCTCGTCTTCAGCAGAGCCTGCCAGACATTCTGCGCCAGGTTTCCGGATGGATCGATCAGCAGGGATCCTTTCCTGCTGGCTGCAGGCAGCTTGCTGCGCTTCCAGATATCATGAATTTTTCCCAGTATAGCTAATCGCTGGTTGGGATGGGCCATATAGTCATATTCTATAAACCTGAATCCCGGGATGGTGCGCAGTGAATGCTGGGCTATGTAGCGAACGGCCGGGTAGGGATCCTGCTGCATCAGCGGCGCCAGGAAGGGAGCCATCCAGCCAGTTCCCGAGATCTCCTGGGCAGGTTTCCAGCCCATGGCCCAGGCCGTGAGAGCTCGTTGGCCGGCATCACCTCCAAGGATCCAGAGAATGGATGCGGCGATTTTCTGCTGAGGGGGAGTGAGGGTCGGCGGTTCGATGCCGTACCAGTTCTCGAGATGTCCGGCGGTCCATTGCAGCGTCTTGTCGAGGTGGCAGGCATTGCAGGCGTTGGGCCTGCCGGTCTGGAGACTTTCCTGCACGGAGGGAGCGCTGATGGTGTGGCTCCTGATACCCTTGAGCAGGCCGTAGGTCGTATGGGGCATGTGGCAGTTGTAGCAGAGGCTGCCGGAGGACCCGGCCTGGTGATGGGTGTGCTCAGGCACCTTCGCGCTCATGTCCTCGTGGCATTGCAGGCAGGCCTTGTTGCTCCGCATTCCCTCGCCGAGCTGGTCATCTCGCCACTCCTTGATCGATTCGGCGCTTCCTTTTTTCTTGTGCAGGGTATGGCAGGACATGCAACCCATGGTTTTCTTATCCGGGTTGCCGTGCGTATAGCAGGGGCTGTCTACCAGGCCGCTGTATTCCCTGCCGGCGATCCGGATCATCCCGTCTGACCAGTAGCGGTCATCGAGGAATCTTCTGCCCACCGCCTTGACCAGGTTGGCTCTCTTTCCCTGCGTGTCCATATTCGCGCCATGGATGACCTGCCGGGTGGAGGCGAGATCATCTCCTGCCCGGTAGGTGAAGCCGCCTTCGAGTTCCTGCTTTCCCTCCTCGGGGGTGGACATCCAGATACTGTGGCACTGGCCGCAGACCTGGGAGGACTCTTTTGGCGGCAGCGTTTCCGGGTTGACGATGGTCGTATCGTGTCCTTTGGCGTCGAGGTGTTTCTTGTAGCGAAGCGAGGGATCCCTGTAAATCCGCACATGCTCCTCCCCGGGGCCGTGGCAGGACTCGCATGCTATTCCGAGTTCGGCCAGGCGCGTATCCATCTTGTCCTGGTGGGGCTGGACCCCGGTGGCATGGCACTGGCGGCAGAATTTATTCCATTTCCCTTCCGCCTGGTAGTGTGGGGAGATCTGGGGGTCGTGAAGGAAGGTCGCGTATTCCTCGACCCATCTCTTCTTTTCGTTTTCCAGGTTGAGGTAGACCCACGGAACAAGTCCCAGCATCCGGCCTTTGTCGGGATCTTCCGCGGCGAACCAATAGGCCTGCATGTGGTGGGAGCCTGTGGTCATCACGATATCTTTTCGCGCAGGTTCTTTTCCGGGCTCGGTGATCTCTACCCAGAAATTGTCTCCGTCTCGTCCGAGGCGGTAGCCTTTGCCGCCGCAGTTCCTCAGCTTTCCATCGAAGTCTCCGATGACAGCCTCCGGAGTCGCGATCTGGGTCATGGTCCTGTGGTAGGAGCTATGCCAGGTCGCATGTTCATGAGGATGGCAGGACTCGCAGGTTTTTGAGGAGACGAAGCCCTTCTCCCTGACCTCGATGGGGCGGTTCTCGACCTGTGCTTCATCGGGCCGGGGAGGGGTGCCGAGGAAGACCGTCAGGCGTATGGCTATCATCGCCAGGAAGCCAAGGGTGATCAAAATGAAGATGTTCTTCATCTGGATTCTATAGGATCCATATTATTGAACGGTTCGTCTGTACCGCGAATCCAGCGTCGCTGGACCTGAACAGAAAATATAGCTCCCGGACTGGCATGAGAATCATTTTATGGCCGTCCTGGCCAATTATTGCAGATGTTTCGAGCCTGATGGGGTTGTCGGAAAAAACAACGCGTTCTCTAACCGGCTGAGACTCGCGGTATAGCGTCAAAGAGAGGCGCAATCGATTGCGGCGGCGGCGGCGGGGAGCAATTCCATCTGGTAAAAAAAAAATCGCCGCAGGATACTGTCAGGCAAGAGGTGGGAACTGGCCGCTCGAAAATGAGATTCTTTCAGACCAGGTTGTTTGAGCAATGAAGACAGTTTACGTGGGCATGTGCGCGGATGTTATCCACCCCGGCCATCTGAATATCATCAACACGGCCAAGGGGCTTGGGCGTGTTGTCGTCGGGCTGCTGACAGACGAGGCAATCGGGAGCTACAAGCGCCGTCCGTTCTTCTCCTTCGAGGAGAGGAAGACACTTGTTGAACATATCAAGGGCGTGGATGAGGTGGTTCCGCAGGCGACCCTTGATTACGTAGAGAACCTGCGGGAGCTGCGCCCCGATTTTGTAGTCCACGGAGATGATTGGAAGGAGGGGGTGCAGACCGAGACTCGCCAGCGAGTGATCGATGCACTTGCTGAGTGGGGGGGGGAACTGGTCGAACCTCACTATACCTCGGGGGTGTCTTCAACCCAGAAGATCAACGAGATCAAGGACGAGGGGGTCTCTCCAGGAGAGCTGATGGACCAGATCTGACCGTCCCTGTCATAGGACCGCCTGCGAGGTCCGCTCTCTTTCACGGAAGAAGACAAACTTGCGACGATTCCTTTTTTACATTTCGCAGCCTTATTCGATCGCTATCCTGAGACCTCTCCAGGAGGCGATTCGCGCTCGCGGAGATGAGGTCTGCTGGTTCCTGGAAAGTGTCGAGCCATCGGCCCTCGGTCCCGGAGAGAAGGTTCTCGCTACCGTCGCGGAGGTGAAGGAATACTCGCCGGCGGCCGTATTTGTTCCCGGCAACTGGGTTCCTGATTTTTTCCCGGGGGTGAAGGTCCAGATTTTTCATGCCTGCGGAGTCGGGAAGAAAGGACACTTCAGGATCCGGGGTTTTTTTGACCTCTACTGCACGCACGGTCCTTCGACGACGGAACCTTTCGAGGAGCTGGCCAGTGAGCACGAGCATTTCCATGTCATCGAGACGGGTTGGCCGAAGAACGACCCACTGTTTCGCCGGCCCGCTGAGGAGGTAGCCGCTGTTCGTCCGCGCGTATTGTACGCGCCTACCTTTTCCCCCAGCCTGGCGAGCGCTCCGACGCTTTGCGACACGGTTGCCCGATTGTCGAAATCAGGAGCCTGGGACTGGACGGTCAAGTTTCATTCGAAAATGAGTCCCGAGTGGGAGGCGCAGTACCTGGCGATACAGGGTGAACACCTGCATGTCAGCGAAGAACACGACCTGGTTCCGCTCCTTCACCAGGCGGACGTGGTCGTGTCGGATACCTCCTCGGTAATCTACGAGGCGGTTCTCGCCGATGTGCCCGTGGTGACTTTTCGCACAGCCTGGCCGGGTGCCCATCTTCTCGATATCAGCGAACCGGAGGACCTCGAGGGCGCCATCGCCGCGGCGTTGGGCCGTCCGGAAGCCCTCATCCAGGCGGCCAGGGACCTGGTGGCCGAGATGCATCCGAACACCGACGGCCGCGCCTCCGAACGTGTTCTCGAGGCGACCGACCTCCTGCTGGCCGGAGAGCTGCCTCCGCTGAAGCCCAAGCCGCTCAACCTCTGGAGGCGTTTCCGGCTCAGGAAACTCCTGGGCTACTACCGCTTTCGGTAGGTTTCAGGGGGACGCAGGCAAGGAGATGGCGTGGATGCAGATGTAGCCCGGCTGGAGCCTGTTACTTCGGTACAACGGCGCGTGCCGAACGGTCGCCGATTTTGAAATAGCCGAGTGGTTTTTGAGGATCACCGGCGGCGATCATCCACACGGCGCCTGGCCGTGTTCTTTGCCTTTGCTGTTTTCCGGCGGCGATCGAGGCGTACCTTTTTCGCCCTCCCTCGCGATCCATCCAGAACAGCTCCACCTCGCGAGCGCTTCGGTTGATAAATACCACCTCGAAGGTGTTGCCGTCCGGCCTGGAGACGGGTGCCGCGGCTCCTTCAGCCAGGGGTTTCCACTTGAGCGCGGGTAGCGACTGAACCCTGGGCGGCACCAACCTGGCGAATTCCCGGGGAGCCAGGGAACGCAGGCGATCGAGGGTCTCTCGATGCTCTTTTTTTCCGGCAAGATTGCGCCATTCATACGGATCGGATCGCACGTCATAGAGCTCTTCGTCACCACCTGCGTAACGGATGTAGCGCCATCGATCATCGCTCAGCCCAAAGCTCCCCGCCTGCGCGAGATGGGTCAGCGCTACGTGCGGCCAGTCGGCGCCCGGGTCCGCAAGCAGCGGTACGAGGCTCGGGCCATCGTGCCTGGGTTGAGGCGGCAGCCCGCAGAGCTGCAGGAGGGTAGGCGCCAGGCTGAGCAGGCTGACCGGACGGTCGCAAATGGCGGGGCGCGTACCGTCGACGAGGCCGCCTGAGCCCCTGGGCACCTTTACGATCAGTGGCACTCGGCTGCAGGCTCGCCAGGCGGTGTACTTTTGCCAGTGCTGCTTCTCGCCGAGATGCCAGCCGTGATCAGACCAGAGCACGACGATGGTGTTCTCGGCGTTCGGTCCTTTCTCAAGCGCATCGAGCACATGACCGAGCATCGTATCGGCAAAGTAGATCGACGCGAGATAACCCTGGATCGCGGCCTTCCATTGCTTGTGTTTGCGGATATGGTCGAAGTAGCGGTTGGGTCCGCGCCGCTTTCCTTCAGGCGGCAGGTCATCGAGGTCATCTGCGCGGTAGCCTGGCGGTAATTGGATTTTATCGATCGGAAAAGCATCAAAATATTTCTTGGGCACAAACCAGGGTTCGTGCGGCCGGTAAATGCCGCAGGCCAGGAAGAACGGGCGCTCGTGTTTCCTGGCGAGCTGCTTTCCAACCCAATCGGCCACTGAATAGTCACCACCATATTCCTCGTCGGTGGCATCGAGCGCCCCCCAGTCCGTTTCGATGTACTGCCAGGGTCCACCACGAGGCAGACTCACCGGCCGCTTCCGGGGATAGAGCGTATGGGGAAAGGGGTTTTCCGTTTCCTTCGGCGGGAAATACTCATCCCAGGAGCGGGCATCGATAAAGTAGTGCAACATCTTCCCCGACCCTGCCGACCAATAGCCCCTTCGCGAAAATGTCCTGGGAAGCAATTCGGCATTCGGAAGCACCTCGCGCATGTTCTGGCCGTTTTGATAAAGACCGGAA
This sequence comes from uncultured bacterium, assembly GCA_913042995.1. Taxonomy (GTDB): domain Bacteria; phylum Planctomycetota; class UBA8108; order UBA8108; family UBA8108; genus UBA8108. Next base: position 17,098 of record CAJWMA010000022.1, read on the forward strand.
CGATGAGGAGAAATGCCGGTGAAAATGGCCGTCCGCGATGGGTTGCACGCGGGCGCGGCGCAATGAGCGTTGGTGAATAACACTCCACTCGCCGCTAACCGATCGAGATTCGGTGTCCGAGTCTGTGGGTGGCCGCCGAGACAGCCGACCCAGTCGTTCAGGTCATCCATGGCAATGAAAAGGACATTCGGCTTGTCGGCGAAAGCGGTGGCGGCAACCAACGAGACGACGAGCGCCAGGGAAAAAATTCGCGGCCGGCAGGTCACTTCTTCACCTCGTCCCTCTCCTTCGCGCGCAGGTTCTTCGTAACCTTGACGAAGTAGAGATCGGTTGCAACCTTGAAACCTTCCTTGCCGAGGCTGGTGGGAAGAGCCTGCCATTGAACTGTTGGAGTGATCGTCTGCCACGCCTTCGGCTTGCCGACACGGATCGGCATCGCGAAGTCCGCCTCGTCGGCCTTCCAGCGATACGCGACGCTGCCCGCGGCTTCATCGAAGACCAGCTCCAGGACCGGCAACCCAGCGTGGCGCAGGTACTGGTCAAAGATCGGCGTGAGATCCGTTTCGAAGCGCTTGTTGAATAGCTGCACCAGGTCCTCGGTCCTGATGCTCTGGTACTTGAAGTTCTGGTAGATCTCGCGCACCAGTGCCCACCACTTCTTGTCGTCATCCAGGACGTTGCGTAGCGTGTTCAGGAACAGCGCGCCCTTGAAGTACTGGTCGCCGGGCGGACTCTGGTGGATGCCGCGCTCGGCGATCACCGGCCGCCTGTTTCTCACCTTGCTCTTGTAGCCGTTGACGTACTTCAGCGCGTCCTCGTAGCCGAACATGCGTTCGACATACATGCACTCCAGGTAGGTCGCCCACCCCTCGTGGATCCACATATCGCAGACATCGGAGGCCGTGACCGCGTTGCCGAACCACTCATGGGCGCTCTCGTGAATGATGATGAAATCGAATTTCATGCTGACGCCGACACCGGTCCAGTCCTTGTTGAGATAGCCGTTCGTGAATCTGTTTCCGTAGGTCACGGCCGTCTGGTGTTCCATGCCGGAATACGGCACCTGGATGATTTTGTAGCCATCCTTGATGAAGGGGTATTCGCCGAAGTAGTGCTTGAAGGCTTTCAGCATGGGCCTGGCTTGCGCAAACTGCTTCTTCGCTCGCTCGAAGTCTTCAGGCAGTGAGTAAAAATCGAGAGACAGCTTGTCGAGTCGATCGGAGAAGTGCTTGTAGGCGGCGATGTTGAGCGACACGTTGTAGGAGTTGATCGGGTAGTGAACGCGCCAGTCCCAGCGCGTGTAGCCGTCTCCGAGGTCCTCCTTGCCGACGAAACGCCCGTTGGAAACGTTGGTCAACTGGTTTGGAACGGCGACACTGATGTCCATCGACTCGACCTCATCGCGCCACTGATCCTTGCCCGGCCACCAATAGCTGGACCCCGGTCCCTCGCAGGCCGTGTAGATCCACGGGCGGCCGGACGGGTCTGTATCGAAGCTGATTCCGCCGAATCGGCCGACTCTCTTTGGCGCGCCGGAGTAGTAGAAGTCGATGCTGTATTCCTGCCCGGACTCGAGCTCCATCGGAAAGTCGATGAACACGGCATTCAGCTCACGCGTGTACTGAAGCGGCTTCAAGCCCAGAAGGATCTTGTCGATGTTGAGGTCGGGATTCAGATCCAGCTGAATCCGGTTGTCGTCACGCAGCATGCGAAAGCGAATCGTGTTTTTGCCGCGAATCGACCTGGTCTCGGGAGTCACGCGAATGTCGAGATGGTAGTACAGCAGGTCGTTGTTCGCACGGTAGCGGCCGTACTCGCCGCGCAGCTGTCGGCCGCGGCGCTCAGGATCAACCAGTCCCCCCGCGACGTCTTCCTGTGACGGTGACGCCGCCGGTTGCTGCAATGGGACCACGTGCCGGCAACCTGCCAGCAGCGCTGCCTTGAGAACCAGCGCGAATACGACAATGCGTTTCATGTCCGTACCCTACTCTCAACGCTCCCCCAGCATCAATCACTCCCCCCTGGTTGCTTATTCCCCGGGGCATCGTTTAGGGTTGTCGCTGTGTTTAACAGGAGTATAGGGCGATGACGACAACCGGCTTTTCGGACGTTTTGGAGCGCCGCATCGCCGACCGGCAGCTCGGGTGGATGGATGTCCGGACGAAATTGCAGCACTTCGCGCTGATCAATTACGCCGTTCCGATTGACCGGCTGCGGCCTCACATTCCAGAGGATCGTTTCGAGATTGTCCCGTTCGAAATCGGCAATCAGACGTGTGGGCTTCTCAGTGTCGTCCCTTTCCTGGACGATGACTTTCACTACGCCCGCCTCGCTCCGTTTGCAAAGTTCAGCTTCGGACAGACGAATCACCGTGTCTATGTGATCGAGCGGTCGACCCGCGAACACGCGGTCTGGTTTTTTGGCACGACTCTTGGCTCCCGGCTTGTGCACTTCGCTCGTTCGTTGTGGCGGATCCCCTGGCACTATGCGACCTATGACATCGATTGTCAGTACGACTCGGATACCAGCCGGTACCGACGATATCGTTTCGATGTCAAATCGGACTGGTGTAGTTGCGATATCGAACTGGAAGATACCGGAGAACCGATGTCGCTGCTCGAGGGATTCGATTCTATCGAACAGCAGAAGCTTATCCTGACGCATCCGATCGAGGGTTTTTTCTATCGCCTGAACGGGTCACTCGGAACATATTCCGTCTGGCATGATGAAATCGCGCTGACAACGGCTCATGCGGCCCGCCTGCACTTCAGCCTGTACGAACGATTGGAGATCCTGAGCCGTGACGAAATGACAAGACCACACTCCGTCCTGATGTGTCCCGAAACACTGTTCGAAATTCATCTGCCGCCACGGCGGCCTGGCGCCAGCCAACACTGAATCGCCAGTGGTCCCTGGTTGCTTATCGCCCGGGGTATCGCTTAGGGTAGCCGCTGGGATCGGCACTGAAATTAAGAAGGTTTCCTGTATAGCTCCGGATGAAATCTCCGCGGCGAGGCAGGCACAATATTACAGGAGGACGACCATGTCCCAGCGCAGCAGGCGGGAGTTTCTTGCGGACGTAGGTCGCGGCATGCTTGCCGGGAGTGTCGGTGTTTCACTCGCGGCGGAGCTCGGGCTCGGCTCCGTATTCGCGGAAGATGGAGCTGATTTTCCGACCTTCGGGGAGCTCGAGCCGCTGGTAGAGCTGATGCAGGAGGCGTCGCTGGCGAAGCTGCAGCCCCTCCTTGTCGAGAAACTGCGAGGCGGCACGGATCTGCGAACGCTGACCGCCGCCGGCGCGCTCGCCAACGCGCGCACCTTCGCCGGGCAGGACTACACCGGCTACCACGCCTTTATGGCGCTCGCGCCGGCCTATGAGATGTCGCGCGCATTGCCCGAAGCTCGCCGTGCCCTGCCCATTCTCAAGGTGCTTTATCGCAATACGAATCGTATCCACGAGTTTGGCGGCCGCGCGAAGCAGATTCTCAGAAACGTGGAGCCGGCGAAGCTCCCGGCCAACTCTCCCACGGGCGAGTTGCTGCGTAGAGCGACGCGATCGGGAGATTTCGGGCGAGCGGAGTCCACCTTCGCGGCGCTCGTGAACGAGCGTCCCGCCGAGGCCTTCAATCATCTGCAGTACTCGGTGCGCGATGAGATCAACGTCCATCGCGTCGTGCTCGCCTGGCGCGCCTGGTCGATGCTTGACATTGTCGGCAAAGAGCACGCACACACCCTGTTGCGTCAATCGGTTCGTTTCTGTGTCCATTCCGAAAGAGGCGGTCCACAGGCCGCGATCCGCGGCCTCCTGCCGAAGCTCCTTGAAACCCACAAGCTGCCTGGGCGTAAGCCGGGCTCGCGTAAGGCAGACGATAGCTGGATCAACGAGATGAGCCGGCTTATTTTCTCGGGTACGCGTGAGCAAGCCGCCGATGCCGCCGCGGCCGCTCTGGCTGAAGGCTTCACCCCGGCGGATGTCGGTGAGGCGATCTCGCTCGCCGCGAACCGGCTCGTTCTGAACGACCGAGGCAGGGGAAAATCGGGGAGCTCGAAGTTGAAACCGATGGGCAGTGTGCACGGCGCATCGGTTGGGGTTCACGCGTCGGACGCGGCGAATGCCTGGCGCAACATCGCGCGCGTCAGTAATGATCTCAACGCGTTCGCGAGCCTGATCATCGGCGCATATCATACCGCTGGGCAACGCGGCGCCGTCACCGACGAACCTTTCCACGCGAAGGCGCTCGCTGCCGTCACGGCGAAGGGCCGCGACGCGCTCCTCAGCGAGACGAGGTCGGCCATCCGTGCCCGGGACCAGGCACGCGCCAGCGCGCTCGTTGAGCGCTATGGAGAGCTGGGCTACCCGTTCCGCCCTGTCATGGACCTGCTCCTGGGCTTCGCTGTCAGCGAGGATGGAGCTCTCCACGCCGAGAAGTACTACCACACGGTAGAGGAAGAGTTCAGGACGACGCGCGAGAAGTTCCGCTGGCGCCATCCTGTGGCCCTGGCGCGAGTGACAGCGAGCGAATACGGGCTGAGCCCCAGCGCTTCAAAGAGCGCGCCGAAGGGTGATGGCGAACGGGCGCCGGGGTACGAGGAAGCGTGCGGTCTGCTGAAGGTTGACGTCTGACACTCGGTGAGTTGATCCAACCCGGCCACCTTGCGTGTCAGTCTCCCGTTCCGGTTTCAAGAGCGACATTGCTGAGGCCCCACTGCCCATCCACCTTGAGCAGCGTACAGACGCTCCCCCTGGCTCGCGGCGGCATGAAGCTTCCATCTTTCTTCCAGCGCGTGAAGGTGATCCGGTAGATCACGCAGCCGTCATTAACGAACTTGATGTCCTCGCTCAAGAGCTCTGAGTGGTCGTAGTCTTCCGCCCGGATCTTTCCAAGAAGGGCGCGGTAGAGGCCTTTGACCTCTTCGCGATTCTTGAGGGGATGCCTCGAATCGCTGGTCGACAACCAGCCAGGCGCATGCCAGGAGGCGCCAATCGTCTCAAAATCATCGACATTGAACGCGGCAAGATAGCGATGCATCACCTGCCTCACTTCACTGACAGCGGCGGGGTCCGGTGACACGTGAACATGAACCGCGGAGCAGCCCTGGCTCCAGCTGCAGGCCAGTAATAAGAGAGTCGTGTACATAAGCCTGCGCAGGGTCCAGCCCCGCGGCTGCCGGCCTCCGAGCGCCGCGATGCCGCGAGCCGCGGGGCGGATACACAGTTTCTTCATATCCATACCATCTCTCCGGGTTCGTTAGTCCCTACATATACCCATGCCTGCGCGGCCTCATCAATCGCCTTTCCCGCCTGCACTTTTTCCGGGAGGGAAAGTGCATTTGCTTTCGGGGAGATCTGAGTGACAATGGGGCCAGGTTTAGTGGTCACGGGAAACTGAAATAAATCTCAATTCAATCAGTAGGGGAAGATCTATGCGCAAGGCATTGAATGGACTGGTGTTCGTGATGGTGTTCAGTTGGGGGGCGTTCGCTTTCGCGCAGGGGGTCGATGACGAGACGATCAACGTCGGGCCGCGCGGAATAGCTACCCAGTCTTCGGATTACGGCGCCGGGCAGTTTCCCGCCAGCATGGGAATCGATGGGAACATCGGAAATTTCACCCATACAGCCGCCGGCCAGAACCTGCCTTCCACCTGGGAGGTTGATCTCCGGGACGAGTACCTGATCACTTCAATTATTCTTCATAACCGTGATAATTGCTGCACTTCACGCTTTCGTGATCTCACCGTCCTGATTCTCGATGGACCCGATGGAGATATCCTCTTCGAATCGGATCTGCTCAACGAGGAAAACATCCTCGGCGGTGGTGGAGCGGCAGGTCCCGAGAGCCTGATGGTAGATCTCGTTGAGCTGCTGGGAGACGCTGTTGCCGGTAGTGTTGTGAGGGTCGTGAGGACCCCGGATCCGGATCTTTCGGGAACAGGAGGGGTCGGCAACCCGGATGAGGCGGATGTCCTCTCCCTTGGCGAGGTGGAGATCTATTCACCGGAAGAAGGCCTGCCTCCTCCTCCTCCTCCTCCGCCACCGCTCGAACCGATCGAGGATATGGTCAATCCCAACGGCTGGATTCGCAGCAACGGCTGGAACATGCTCTTTCTTGACCAGGATACCGGCTGCGGCCAGATCGGCCGCATGGAGGGCAACTGGGTGGCTCCCTACGATATGTCAGAGGAGAACCCGCGTCCCGGCGACGAGTGGGACATCGATTTCATAGAGGCCGAGGCCACCGGGTGGGGAGGGGCGAACGTCAGCGACATACCGACCTGGATCAGCATGAACTTCCTGCGGGTGAACGCCATCGACCTCATACCGGCGGACCTGGTTGACTTTGATATCTACGCTCTACAGGCGGGTTTCACCAGCACGGACCAGATCGTGGCGATCTCGACGACCTACGTCGAGAACACCACGGATGCGCCGATGAGGGTCTATGTCTGCAGCGCCAGCGATGACGGGATTCGCGTCGACATGAACAACAACAACGTGGCCCTGGTGAGCGCCTGCCGCGGCAGCGGACTCGACTGCCAGGAGATCAACTGCTCTGAGCTGGCTCCCGGAATCAACAAGATCACCACCTATGTCTGGGAAAACGGAGGCGGCTGGAGACAGGCCATCGGCCTGCGCGACGAGAAGATGCAGATTCTCACCGATGACAGCCCCGACGTCATCTTCTGGGGTACCGGAGATGATGACGAACTCGAAGGACAGGAGGTCGCCGACGCCCCTGATTGCACCCTCGAGGGGGTCAACCCCTTCGGCTGGATCAGGACCGAGG
>CAJWMA010000023.1 GCA_913042995.1 uncultured bacterium
TCGGGCTCGGCAGGCTCCTCGGGAGCAGGCTCAGCCACCTCGGGCTCGGCAGGCTCCTCGGGAGCAGGCTCGGCCGCCTCGGGCTTTTCCTGGGGATCTTCCAGATCCTCAAGGTCCAGCTCGTCTTTTTCCTGGGGAGCGGCATCCTCAGAAGCGACCTCGGCCTTCTCGGCCGACTCCGCAGCCGCCTCGTCGATATCTTCGAGGGATTCGAGCTCACTGAGATCAAGCTCATCTTTTTCCTGCCCGGCCTCTTCGACACCTCCTCCACTGACGGCGGCATCTGTCGAACCGGCAACAGCCAGTTCTCCAGTCGTACCGTCAACGGAATCTTCTTCAGTTACATCCAGCCATGAGACTGTTCGGCGCCAACCCTCCTCAATTCCTCCGGTTCCCCCACAGGCCGGAAGCAGGAGGACGCCAAAGCAGGCCAAGGCGCTCAAGAGAGCTAACCGGCTCATTCGCTTTCGCATTAGATTCATTCTCCTTGTTTTCATTCCTCATTTACCTCGTTTAAAAGCCTGTTCCTGGACTTAATAGACCCGCCAGTTACAGGATGCAGTTCTAATCGATCGGGATCTCCTTAGCGGCGATCGTTACATTCGTAATTCCTATCCGTGTACAGATATCGACAATATTCGCAACCATCTGCATCGGAACATTGTCCGAAACGTTGATGGTTACCGGAATCGACTTGCCGCTACCCTTTGTTTCGTACAATCCGTGGCGGAAGTTCAGATAATCTTCGATATTCGTGAAATTCGGGATGTGGTAACCGGGCATGTCCACTCCCTCGCCATATTGTACGAGCCGGCGATCCGGACCATATTCAACCTGGCCGACCGTCGCATCCTGAGACTCGAATTCATGGTCCTGGCCGCTGGCCGCGCCTGGGCTGGGCTTGTAATTGATTGTCTGGCAACGAACGCGCCCAGTCTTGTCATTGACTGGATCGGCAACCCATTCGAGGAAGAAGATGACCTCATCAGGCTCGATCTTGGAGAACGAGGCCTGGAGCCCCCTGTCCTTGGGAAGGTAGGAAGAGAGCTGCCCCTCGAGAGCGATAAACTTGGCCGAGAGGAGAAAAAAGATAAGCAGCTGGAACACGATGTCAATCATCGGCGTCATGTCCAGTTCGGATTCTTCGATGACTCTCTTGTTCTGCTTAATGCGCATATTAGGTCTCTTTCCCCCTAGGGCTGGGTTGTCGCCAACTTCAACTTGTAGACACCAGCCTTCTGGCACTGCTCGAAAATGGTTCGCAGATACTCCGATTTCACATGCTTGTCGTAACGAATCAGGATCTCCAATTGGGAGAGCTGCACATTGTTCGGACCGACCTCCTTGGCTCGGCCTCGACCGCGCGGCGGAGGAGCCGCGTCATAAGCGACCTCCTCATCGAGCATCGTCCTCAACGTTTTGGTGTTGAGAACTTTCCCCTGGTAGACAACCTCTCCCGAACGAGGCGGAGCATCATCCGCCTGGCTCTTCCTGACATTCATGATCAGCATCACAGCGTCGGTGTTCTCCCGTTTCTCGGGCTGACCCTCGAGAGCGAAAGGAAGCGTAACCTCCTCGATGTTCACCGTAATCTGAGTCGTCAGAATAAAGAACATGATGAGCAGGAAGACGCAGTCGATCATCGGCGTCAATTCCATCTTCGTTTCGAAATTATTGTCTGAGCTTCTTCTTTTTTTCATGGCCGACTTTCTCGGACAGTCCAAAACCTTTTAAAAATCAAACTGAACTCAACCAGGCTCAATCAGCCTTGAAACGACCCATGAGCTCTTCGGAAACTCCACCGACTTCGGCAGAAACAGTGATGACCTTGTTACGGAAGTAGACGTAGACAGCGGTCATTGGAATCGCGACACAGAGCCCAAGGAAGGTCGTTCCGAGAGCGATGGAGATATCTCCACCGAGTTGCTTCGGACTCGGCTGAACCGGGGAGTTGGCAATCGTGTTGAACGCACCGATCATACCGAGAACCGTTCCAAGCAGCCCCATCATCGGCGACAGGTTCGCTATGAGCGACAGGTAGCCGACCTTCTGGTGAAGCTTGGTGGATTCCATCTCGAGAACCTCGGTCATGGTGGATTCCATCTGGCCGTATCCATCGTCTATCTTCTCAAGGCCGGCGGCTACCACCGCGGAGAGAATACTGGGGCTCGCCTCACAGAGGTGATAGGCCTCCTCGTATTCTTCATCCTCGAACAGGGACTCGACGTGCCCGAGTACCTCCGGGGGAACCAGGACGTCGCGGCGCAACTGAAAAGCGAAGGTAATGGCGAGAGCGCCTCCGACGATCGACATCAGGATGATCAAGAGACCGACGAAACCGGCTTCCATCAGCGCATCGAGAACGGTCTTCTCCGACACCGCTTCTTCCTGGGCAAAAGCCAGATTGCCTGTCAGCACGAAGGCACTAAAGGCCAACAGTACAAATGCTCCGAAAAGCATCATCGCACTGGTCCAGATGTTCTTGTTTGAGTGGGAATTGAAAATCCCCGGAAAACGATCAGAGCCCTTAAGGGCTGATTTACTAACCATGGCGGTCTCTACTCCTATTGCCATTCACGTTTATTGACTTTAGTTATGAGGTTTCCCTCGTTTCATTAGCGATTATTTGCCCTGCGGTAACCCACCGGGCGCTTAACTTTTTCCTCCCGCACGCCGCCCCCACTCAGTTGCCCTCTCCGTCCGGCCAAGTTGCTTGTAAACATCGACAAGCCCGTTACAGGACTTCACGTAGATATCCTTATGATGGCGGTAAAGGACGGCTGCCTTGAGAAGCCAGATCTCTGCCTTCTCAAGATTACCCTTACCTGTAAGTCCCTTGTAACAAACACCCATCAGGTAGGTCGCCCGGGCCCTCGATTTTCCGTAATCGAGCCCCCGGGTGGTCGAACCCGTGAAGAAGGTCTTCTCAAGATCGCTGATGGCCTTGTCATACTGTTTCTGGGAGACGATAACGTCGATTCTTCCGACCACGGCGTCTATCTTCAGAGAATCTGGCGCCTTGCGGTTATTCGCTACCTCGTTGAACTTGGCCCTCGATTCAACATACTTCTTGGCAAGGAAGAGCCCCTGGGCTTCTCCAAGCTTGGCTCTCAAAACCCACGTCGGACCATAGGGAGCAAGTCCCTGGAAGTGCGTTTGGGCGGAGTTGCCCCGGCCGAGATCAAGGCTGGCCTGCCCGCGGCCGTAGATGGCATGCGGAAGCCAGTAATCTTTGGTCTCCTTGTTGGCGGCGATAAATTCTTTGAAAACTCCATCGGCTTTGCCCGCGTCGCCCGCGGCGAGATGAGCCTTGCCCTTGAGATACTGAAGCTCCGCAGCCTGCCAGCCCTTCAGCCCCCTGCCGTCTAGTTTGGAAATACTCGAAAGAGCCCTGGCATAATCGCCGCTCGAGATGGCGCTGCGTACCGGCTGTAGATAGGCCGATTCACGCTGAATACTGGCGACCTTATCGCCGATCAGCTTGACCGTATTGCCGCCCTGCTTGAAGAGCACCTGGTCCCACTTGGCTGAAAGAACGGTAACTCCGTCAATCCGCTTACCGCTGGACTGAACAACCACATCCGCCTTCAAGGAGGACAGGAAGAAGCAGCTCACAACCACCGCCAGAGACGCTACCAACGCCCTGGAACCCGAATTCTGTGTCTTGCTGGAATAACTCATTAGTGCTCTTGTCCTTGACTCACGCATCAGCCGGCCTTAATAAATTCCTGGGGATCTTTCCCCATTTGCTTAAGGGCATACTTCCAGTACGTCAGGAATTTCGCCCAGAGATCACTCTGCGTCCTGATCCGTCCCTGGTACTCGTTCACGAACTTGTGAATATCGTTATAGGCTTCCTTATTGCCTGCGCGTCCGGCGCTGACTCGCACCTGCTGCAGACGCAAGGCGATCGCCCAGTAATCCTTGACCAGAGCGGCATCAGGTTCCTTCCCCGGAGCCCTGGTATTAGTGAGGAAATTGTTCAGCAGGTAGAAAGAATGCCCGTAGTATTTTTCCGCCTCCAGAAGCATATCCAGAGGAAGAGCTGCTGGCTTCGGATGGGCCTGCCGGGCAAGCTTGATCGTCGCCCAGCCGAGATCCCTGCAGACAAACGGATCCTCGTAATTGGCTCCCTTGACCTCATATTCCTTCACGTAGCGAGTGAAGATTTCATAGGCGCCCTTCCAGTCTTCTCCACTCATGGCAATCTGCCCTTCCATCAGCAGAAGCTCACGACCGAGCTTGTTGGCCCCACCAGCGATCTTCTTGGCCTTTTCAACGAAGCGCCTGGCATCGGATACAAGCCCGCCATCACTCAGCACCTTGACGACCTTCATCACCATATTAAGATCACCCATCTCGGCACTGGCGCTGGAATGTTCAGCATACTGAAGCAGGTAAAGAGCGGCCTTTCGATTTTCGCCAGCCGCATCGGCGGCGTCAGAGAGGACATACGCGGCCGTGGCCACGGACGGCTCTTTGGAGCAGTCTGCGCTCAGAACCCTGTGGTAGGTCCCAGCCTCTTTCCACTGCCCACTACGAACCATCGAGAGCACCAGGTAACCAAGCCCGGAGCAGCGATAGTATTTGTCTTCGGCAAGGTCGGTAGAAAAGAGCTTGAGAATCTTCACCGCCTCAGCGTAGTTTTCGAGATGGTGATACATCTGACCCAGACCGAGCGCGGCAACTCCGCAAGCCCGAAGGTCTTTCTTCTCGAGAGCCTCATCGAGAACAGCCTGGAGCCCCGCGGCATTCTCCTGGAAAGCTTTCAGGATCGCCGCTCTCGCGGCCGCATCATTTCCGGCCATCTCGTATTCTCTTACATAGGTGGAGAGTCCCCTGGCCTGCGCCCGTAGATAATACGAAACCGGCACTCCCTGGTCGTCCTTGGGAATGGCAAGGAACGACTCACGAGCCTTGGCAAAATTGCCCTGCTCCTCGAATTGGCCCGCTTCGGACATCTTCACCTGGAACTTGGTATCACCGAGGCTGAACTGGTCGGCCTTCGCAGTCAGCTCCGCGTAGCCGGCATGAGCCGAACCAGACTCTCCCAGGTTCCGCTTGGCCTTATCGACCGAGGCCGCGAAACTCGTTGCCGCCTTGGAACGGAAGATCTTGCTGGCAGCGTGATGCTCGGCAAGTTCAGAAAAGGCGACCGCCGCTTCATCAAACCGATTCAGGATAAAGCTCAACTCTCCGATCTCGTTGAGACAAAGCGGAGCGTATTCCTCGACCTCGGAACTGGCAAGCTTGGCCAGCGCGGTCTGAAAAGCGTTCAGCGCTTCTTCAAGCTTGAGCTCACTCTTCAGGCCGATCGCGGCCTGGTAGTAGTCACGTCCGGAAAGCGCGGCGCTGCCGGATGAAGAAACCCTTCCGAGAGCCTTTCGCGCATCGATCACAAACGCACGGTACTTATCTACCTTGGACTCTTTGAAGAGCTTTTCATATTTCGAAATAACAGCGTGTATAACGGCCATTCCCTTGGGCGCATCCCCTGCGTCAGCAAGCGCGATGCCGTATTCCAGGCGCGCGAGAACCGCAAACTGCTGCAGGTCAGCATCGTTTTCAACAACCCCTATAGCCGGAGCGAACGGATCACCCGGAACGGGAGTGGATCGCATGATCGTCTTGAGGATATCCACCGCGACCTCGGGCTTCTTGGCGCCATTGTAGGCCTTCGCTGAAAAGAGGTAGGCCTTGAGACGAATCGTGTGGAAAGCCTTGAGAAGCTGAGGCGAATAAGGAGGACGGGCAAAGGGCTCAATATCGAAGATCAACTCAAGCTCTTCAGCTGAATCCAGGAAACGCTCCATTTCGAGCAGGTAGAGCCCCTTCTGGATCTGGGCCTCGTAACGCATGATGTAGAAATCAGCCCTCTCGTTGACGAAGAAATCAGCGAACTTCAGACCCTTTTCGAGATAGCTGTTGCGGACATCTCCGGCTTCAAGGCTCCTGGCATAGACGAGGAAGATATTAATCCTCGCCAGCTCAGTCTGGTAGGAGAGCCGTTTCTTGGTCAATTTTTCATTACCCTTGGCCGCCTTGGCCTGCTTGATCAGGTCGGCAATCAGGCCATTGAGCGGCTTCTCAACCTTGGTCCGGAAGTCAGCCATGGCCTTTGATTTCAGCGCGTCTGATTTGGCCTTGTCAGACTCGGTGCCAGCTTTCTCAAAACCAGAGAGAACTGCGGCGAAATCAGAACCGATCGTCTCAAGAGAGCCAAGCGAGGCCCGCGGATGGGAAGGCCAGTTCTTCTTGAACTCAGCCAGCGCCTTCAGCGCTTCCTCTCCCTTGCCCTCGGCCTGGAGAATATCAATCAACCGGGAATCGATATCGGCCATCATCTCGGGCTTCGCGCCGCGTGATTGACGTTTCTCTGAAAGCCATCTGCGAGCGGTATCGAAATACCTGAGCTCTCGGACCAGCGCATCGGCAAACGCGCCATCCTCAGCACCGAGGCCCTGTGCCCGCAGATCAGGATTTGAAAGAACCGATAACATCATGGGTATAACGACTATGAACCAGACCCGGCCGATGCCGGGCGTGGACACTGTCGGCAATAGACGCCGACAGCCTGGAGAGCCGTGTCTCTCTCTTAGTGAATAATCAGATGCTGAACTCGCAGTCATTCCTTACAGCCACCTTTCCACCAACTTTCCGTTTCAGTTACTCCAGATTTCCCAGATCCCCTTGATCTGTCATCAGAAAGACCCGGCTTTTCAGATTCCTGTTCCGAACAGCCTGGCTTCCTCTTCATGAACGACGGTAATGTGGGTATTAATCAACACAAACAGGTTCGAACGCAGGGCGGCATCCGCATTGCGACCGAAGAAAAGGTTCGCCAGGGGAAGCCTGCGCAACGCGGGCAACCCAATGGAAGCCTCCTGCTTGACCTCACGCTTCAAGCCGCCAAGAAGAACGGTCCCTCCGTCAGGCACGTTCACTGTCGTCTTGATCTTGGTTACAGAAACAATCGGCAGCTGCACGGGAACCGTGGTGAATCCTCCTGAGAGGTTCAACAGAGCCTGCGACTCGCCGATCTGTTCGGCCAGCGTCGGCTGGATCTCCAGAACGACGTACTTCCGGTCAAAGCTGATCGTCGGCCTGACCTCCAGGATGGAGCCGGTGTTGAGAACGCCAATGACGGGGTTGATAACGGGAATGACACCCGTCTGGTTCACCTCGAGGTCCTGGATATACGCCGCCTGGTTAACAACCAGCGTATGGGCCGTCTGGGTGTTGAAGGCGGTTACCCTGGGAGAATTCAACCTGCGAATCTCCTGGTCCTTGGCAACACCGGTCAGCAGAGCCTCAAGGACAAAGCGATCAGGATTGATCGCGTTCACCTGGTAGGAGCCGCCGCCGGTACCGGAAAGGTTAAACGGATTGACCTGGGAACCCAGCGGATTACTGAGAGCGCCAATGCTGGCCACGCGGAGATTCATTTCACCCCCGGCATCCGTAAACTCGTAGCCGGGATTCAAAGCCGTACCATTGCCATCAATATCGGGAATCGTATTGGGCAGGAAGTTAGCCTGGGCATTTCCAATATTAATTCCGATAGACTCGAGAAAGTTGTCCTGGATATCGAGGAACCGGGATTCAACCGTCACCATCATGCCGGTAGCCTTGCGGAACCGTTCCAGAATTTTGGCGAGCTTGATATGGTTCTGAAGCGTAGTGAGCGCCATGAGCTTGCCGCCGGGATGGATTCGAATTCCTTCGACCTCTTCCTCCCCCTCGGCGTCGCCACCCGCATTGAGCTCGCGGGCGATGAGGCTCAGAAGCTCATCCTTCTCATAGACGTCTCCAACCGACTCTTCTTCGTCATCACCAAAGGCGATATCGGCGGCCGCGTCGACATCACTCTGTCCGGCCATCTCTTCGAGAGCGAGATCATCAGCGGGGAAGTCGGGACGCTTATCCACAAGATCACTGATCTCGTAAAAACGCAGGTACTTGGGCTCCTGAAGCTGCTCCTCATCTTCGGCGATCACGACAGCGCCTTCCCTGATGACATAGCCGACTCCGTCGCCGGCATTCTTCAGCAAAAAGGCAAGGACATTGCTCAAGGGCAGGTTGTTCAGGGTCTCCAGCTGGACCTCGGTATCGCCGATATCCGTTGACTGGATAAAGAAGTTGACCCCCGTGAGTCCCTGCAGGTCGCTGAGAGCTTCACGCAGCGGCACGGGTTCTTCGAGTCCGTAGGTGATCGACTGGGCGAGCTTCCTGCGGATCTCCTTCTCAAGGGGCGATTCGAACTTGGCAATCTGTTCCTCAATGGTCACCACCTTGGGAGACAGGCGAATCCACTCGTCCTTGTCAGGATAGCGGAAGATGTCCTGGTAAATCACAGAGGACTCCAGCACGCCGAGCACCGCCTTGCGATAATTGTCGATATTCGCGCGCAGGAGCATGTCAAGCTGCTGGATGTGATGATGTTCCCGCGAGAGTCGGTTCTGATTCTGGGCGTCTTCATCGTGGGGATTGAGGGTGAGGATCTTTTCATAGAGCTCTCCGGCCTTGTCATAATTATGGTTCTCCCTGGCAGCGGTCGCGCGGCGGCGGAGAGCCCGAATATGGTTCTCGATAAAATCGAGAGACTCGGCTTCCTGCTCACGCTTGCTCTGCTGAATCATGCGCAGGAGAGTCTGCTGATCCTCGAAGTCTTTGCGCTTCTTCTCGGATTCGCTTCTGGCAAGCCCCTGCTTGGCACGCTCGAGATAGGCATCGATACCGAGGTCAAAGGGAGCATGGTTGATCCCATCAATCGCCTGGTTGTAGCTGCCGATAGCTTTGTCGTATTCGCTATTCTCGGCAAACTTCATGGCGCGATTGAGCTGGCGCTCGATCTCATAGCGAAGCATCTGCCTCTGAACCATGAGCTGCTCACGGATATCCTTGGCGACCACGGGAACCTCGCCCCTGCGGTCTCCGCGAAGCATGCGAACCTCATCGAGGAGCTGCTGGGCGGGCTCGTTGGAAGGCCAGAGATTCAGAGCCTGCTGAAGCTTCAGCTCGGCCTCGAACAATTCGCCGAGGGTTCGGTGCTTGCGGGCTTCGCCGACCAGGGAGGTTGAGGCCCCCTGGTTAACCTTGCCCGTCTCGCGCATGCGCTTGATGACATCACCCGCATTGCCGGGCTCGGACTCCTGTGCCAGGAGCCCTGAACAGGCGACCAGCAGTACGGTAAACGCGGCCCGCGCTAGAGCGCCAGACCGGCGATAGGATCTCTCCCGTAAACCTTCCATTTCAATACCTCGCTCATTTCCATGCTGGCTCTCACGACATCCCCTGAGACTTTCAGAGGCGAATGTTGACATTGGTGATCGTTCAAGCCGATTCATGCTTTTCCTCGTTATTAACTTAATTAACCCGCAGACACCCCGTCTGCAAAGTCGGGTGGTTCAAACCCAAATAAACTAAGATTTTTTGAATCCTCAACTCTAACTCCCTCCGGTCTGAATAAAGACCCGACCGGAAAAAATCAGGCAAGGAATGCCACCGGCAGAACGGCACATCGAGGTAGGTTCCGATCCTGCACCTGCTTAAAGTCTCCAGAACGAAAAACACCTGGAAACAAGCCCGTCCAAACTTACCGAGTTCTCAAAAGCCACCCCGAGAAACACGGTTCTTGTGAAGGGCCTACCGTAGCAGGTTCAAGCGGGTCGCCCGGGAATAAGCCCGAACGACAAACTCGATGATCAGCCTGCGGCATCTAAAAATCCAGTTAAAATCTAAAAATGAGACTGTGAACAACTTCTTCACAATCTTCCGTTTATAACTTCTCCATTAATCGGGCGAATCCCTGTTATTTCTGTAGCTCTCAATGGAACAGGGAAAGATTTATTCGAATTTCGTACGTCTCCTCCCGCTCGGACTCTTTTTGGGAGTCTCGCTCGAGGGCTTGGCCTTAGAGCCAGAAGTCTTTTTGTTTTCAGTACTTGCCGGCTTAGCCACAGGTTTTTTTACAGCTGGTTTTTTGGGAGGCCTGGCCGAAGCGCCCTTTTCCGGCTCTTCCGTTTCCTCAGGCTTATCGGGTACTTCAAAAGCTGCCTCAACCGTATCCCAGGACTCGATGGAAGGCTGAGCATTCTTCTCTTTCTTGAAAACAAGCCGCTTACCGGTGAGATGATCATCAATCGTCACACCGTGGTATTTGCTGTCCTTCTCGGGAACGATCCTTCTAATTCCAAAACGCGGCTTACCCTCGTGGGCCTCGCCAAAGGCGGCTCCCTTGCCCCAGGCTTCCTCCAGCGTGCGACTTTTCATGGTCACCTTGGCGCCCTTGGCGTAATCCCAGTAAGTGATCTGCCCAAGCAACTTCGGCTCAATCTGCTCATCTACATAGCGACTGACCTTGAGCGCCAGGTCCATTGGAACCGCAAATTCTGTAGCCAGTTCATTTGAGCTTCTGTTCGCGGCCGTAGCGGCGAGGATCGGAGCAGGAAGGCCTTCCTGGACCTGCCCGGGAACCGCCATCGTGCTGAAACGATAGCTGTAGATCTTTCCAGGCTGGATGTCAGCGTCTTCATAAACAAAGTCACTGACCTCCTCGAAGCCTTCAAGAGCTTTGAATTCTTCTTCCCCAGCTTTGCGCTCGAGAATGATCTTCTCAATCTCGACATGCTGGTTCTTCGAAGAGAGCTTTCCGGTTACGCGCAGGGAAGAGCTCTTCGTCGCTGCATCGCGAACGAGCTCAATGGAAACCACTCCGCCAGGCTCATGGACGGCTACCGGGGCAGGAACATCATTCCACAACCTCAGCGAGGCGGGCTTGTTCTCAGTAATCCAGGAGGCCGTCTCCGCACTGCTGTTCACCGCCCACATGGCGCGCAATTCGCTCGACCACTGCGGGGTTTCCTCAATGAGCGTGGTGTTGGCGTCATTAACCTTCTGTTTCAACTTCTTCAACTGCCTCTTCACCGAGTCCTCAGTCTCAGAAGCAGTGCTGCTGACAAAGGAGGGAATCGCGAGTAAAACCAGGCTGAGAATGCCGGCGACCACGTATGAAATTACATCGAGTTTTTGTTTCAGTTGTGAATTATCTGACATGACTACTCATCTTCGTCCTCAATATTCTCGGAATCGTCCTCGCTTCGCTCGACACCCTTCCAATTGAGGGCGACCAACTCCAGGCGAACCTTCACCAGCGGCTCCTGGGCAGCAGGTTCTCCAGCTTTCTCGGCCGCATCTGCGAGGGCGCGAGACTGAAAGGTCTGCTGACGAATATATTTCGAAAAGTCCTTCACGGAATCCTCGATCTTCCCGAACTCAACGCTCTTGGGCTCGAGAAATGGCACACGGGGATTCTTGTACAAAACCGCAAGAAGGTCTTTGAGCTTGCTGTACTCCATATGAACGAGAACACTGGCCCCGACCTTGTCGTAGCTGGCCTTGCTCTTGGGTACCTCGACCTCCTCCTTCTTGCTTCCCCTGCGCGAGGTTCGCTCCTTTTCGACCGGGAACTCGATCGACTGCAGGCCGCCAATACCCAGTTGGTGACAGGCCGCGAAGACCGCCTCGGAGATCCAGTACTGCTTCATCGCCTGGCCCATCTTCGCCTGGCCTTCAGGGCCTGAGATCTCGGTATCCTTCACCATCTCGACGGTGGGAGTTTTTTTCTCAAGATCTTCTTCCTCTCCCTCTACAGCCGGACTGGGAAATTTTTCCCAGTATTTGGCCCTCAGCCCCGTGGTCGGATTCTGGATCGCCGTCTCGTACTGGGCGTAGAACACGGACACCGCGGGTACCTGCGTCTCGTCTTCAAAGAAGAGATGAAAAGCATCACACCTGCGGGAAAACACAGAGACGGCCTCTTCAAAGGTCTCCTCCATCTCTACCTGGGCAGTGGTGATCTTCCTGACATACTCCTTGGTAGGAAGCACCTGGCTCTTGAGCAGCCTGCTCAGCTTTTTCTCAGCCGAGGTCAACTTACTGGAATTGGCATCGAGTTCGCCCTTGGGCACAAAGATCAGAAGGTAACCCCCGCCAAGCAGCAGCAATACCACCAGGGCAACTCCCGGAACGAATAGATTGTTTTTTAGTTTATCCATGATCTTATTTTCCTGGTTACTCCAACCCTACCCCTCTTCAGAGTTCTCCTCATCGGCCTCATCTCCCTCCTCAGGATCCTCCTCGGTTTCCAGAGGCCGGGTCACGAGAACCCAGGAGACCTCGACGCTGTCGAAGGGCCTTCCATCCTGGCCTTCATCCGTACCGGCGTCACGGCCGGAAGGAGAATGGTAGATCTCAGAGAGATTAGGCTGAATCGTTCCGATCTGTACCAGGGAACCACCCTCCTTAGCCGGCTTGATATCAAGCCCCTGGGTCTTCAAAGCCTCCTCAAGAGGCGTCTGGAATTTTTCTTTGATAAAGGCGACCGACTGCTCGGAGCTGTCCTTGCTCTTGACCATCACCCTGACCTTGAATTCATAGGTCGGCTCAGTCGGCGCACCACTGCCCTTCTTGGAATCCTTGGCAGAAGGATCGTCCAGGCGGCTGAAACGGGCCCAGGGAACCCAGAGCCTGTTGGAAAGTAACTCTTCCATCTGCTCACCAAGGGCGGGAGCCCCATCCTTGACAGCGACGGTAAGCGACGGACTCTTGGAGTTGGGGAAAGTCACCAGGACAGAATCAAGAGCCTGCAACGCGGAGAGCACCCGACCCCGAAGTTCGACAGATTCCTTCATCTGCTCAAACAGCATGCCAAATTCATCGCGTGACTCGTCGAATGTTGTAGAAGCGTCGGCTCCTTTTTGCAGGGGCGCCATCTTGGTGTTGGCCTCCTGCGTCGTTTCCGCGAAATACTGAGCCGTACTGGTCAGGAGATACCTGCTGACCAGCATAGAAAGCAGGATGATCCCAGCGGCGATAAAGACATGCTTCTGCTTGCGCTTGACCACCTTGGCGATCTTATCTTCAGCCGGCACGAGGTCGACGCCGCAGGCGGCGTTGCCGAGAATATGCATCGCGGAGCCAAGGGCAGTGGAAAACGCGGGAAGGTTCGCCTGCAATAGCTTGAGGTTAGCCTCCCGGCTCACCCGGTAGTGGCTGATGCCCTGAACCTTCTCAACCGGCATGTTGAGGCTCTCCCGGAGAAAGCGGGGAGCTCCGATGATCTTGGATCCATTACCAAGAAGGTAGAGCTTGGAGAAGGTGGCCTCGCCGTACTGGCTCCTGTAGGCGCCTATCGAACGCTGAATCTCAGCGACGAGCTCTTTCAGCTTCGGCTGAATGATACTCTGGTAGATCTTGACGGCCTTGTCGGGCTCACGGGCAAGGGCCAGCTTCAGTTTCTCGGCCTCTGCGAACCCGAGGTTGAAGCGTTCCTGGATCGTCCGAGTGATCTCGTTACCCGAATGTGGAACCGCCCGGATCCAGAACCGGTCTCCGTCCATCAGGATGAGGTCAGTGTGCGAGGCTCCAATATCGAGAATGATCGACGGCTCATCCAGCGCAAGATCGTGAACCGCGTAATTCAAAACTCCAAGGTAACCGATGGAGACTGACTCAACAGCGAGCTCGTTGTTGGTGAACTCGAGAAGGAAATCCTCGACATCATTCCTGCGGATCGCGAAGAGGGCGACCTCTCTCTCCTCGCCGGGAAGGTACTCCCGGTCAACGACATCGTAATCCCAGATCACCTCGTCGAGAGGAAACGGAATCTGCTGAGAAGCTTCGTAGCCGACCATCTCATCGACCTTCTTCTGATCGAAGGCCGGCATCTTGATAAACCGGGAAAAAGTCCCCTGACCGGGGTGCGCGACAACGACAGGATCCTTCACGCTGTTGCGGCTGAGAAAAACACCAAGAGCTTCGCGCGCCAGGGCGGCCGTGTCCTCGCCCCCATCACCCAACGGGTAATCCACCTTGTCGACAGCTACTATCTCAACATTACCCTGGGAGCGCCTGAGCCTGGCAGCCTTCAACGAAGACTTGCCGAGATCAATGCTCCAAACTGTATTGATTGCCATTCCTTGATTCCCTGAATGAGAAACCTATCTCCGGATCATCATCCCGAAGATTAAATCTGACTCCCGCAGGCAAAGACTTCTTCCTCAAGCGAGTCGCTTGAAAACTCACAGAAGTCATCACGAACAGGCTAAAATTTTGATGTGTTCAGTTCGTAAGAAATCGAGACTACGAAAACCGTTCGGGCAACACCCGAGAGCCATGCTCAGTAAATATTCAGACCTGAAGGGGCGAAGCCGCTCCCCCTCTACTAAGTCTAATCAAGAGACTCCAAACGGTCCAAAATTCACCTAACACTTTGTTACCACTGTATTTCGCAAGTCTTTAGATCGTATCACAAGCTCCGATAACAAGTCAATCGCAGTGAAAGTTTCCGCTCATAAATCCTGAATTCAGCCTGATCGCAGTTCAAACCAGGTAACTGAAACCAGCCATCCAACAAACAGAACCAAGGCTACCCCGAGCTGGATTCAAAACCAGTAGCCGCCAGGCCACTAGCCCATCCAGACCTCGGCCGCCAATCGGCTCGATGTTGATCAGCCGGCCGCGGCCATCATGCCCGCGCCGGCACCGCCATAAATACAGACCCCGAGACCTGAGAGAAAACACGGCCTCAAAAAGCCGAGCCATCCTCTCCTGTCACGCACGACCAGGCCACCTGAAAACCAGGCACAATTCCCTGATGAATGCGCTCTCAACGTCTCTGAAAGTTACTTGCTTTAAAACTCTTACGGACTTGCCCCGAAGGGGCAAAAGGCGAGTCTACAGTTTGATGAAACCGTAAGTCAAGAGACAAGACCCGCCTTGCGCGAGGGTTGGAGAGATTCCGCATCCATGCCTGAACCCACCCGCATTTTAAACACGGTGTCTTCCTATGCCGGCAGTCGAAGCCCGATGTGAGCCATCAGGGCCTTGATGTCTTCCCAGGCTTTTTTCTTTTCACCCGGACTCCTCAACAGGTACGCCGGATGGTAGGTAACCCGAACGGGAATCCCAGCGTATTCATGAAATTCGCCCCGGAGACGACCGACGCTCAAATCAGTGGAAAGCAGCGCCTTGGCCGCCACACCGCCGAGAGCACAAATCACCTCCGGCTGGAGAGCCTTGACCTGGCGCTCCAGATAGGGAAAACAGGCCGCCATTTCCTCTGTTGCCGGATTACGGTTCTCCGGGGGTCTGCATTTGACGATATTCGCTATGTAGACCTCTTCCCGCGCGAGTCCCATAGCCTGAATGATCTTGTCGAGCAGCTTTCCGGCTCGGCCGACAAAGGGTTCACCGGCGAGGTCTTCATCCCGGCCGGGACCTTCCCCAACAAAAAGAATCCTGGCGGATTTGTTTCCAACTCCGAAAACGGTCTGGGTTCGGCCCTCGCACAGACCGCAGAGAGTGCAGTCGGCCACCTCGGCCCGGATGGACTCAAGGACCGCCTCGCGATCCTCTATCTCCCCGCTCACAGCCGACTGGGTTGGCACAGACGCCCGTGAGGCGGATCCAACCGGCATATCCCAGCCAAAGCCGCGATTGACCTCCAGCCGTTGCCTGAGCAGTCGGGCCGCATCGAGCGCGGGGTTGCCTGAGCCCTCGATGAAATCTTCAGGTATACCAACCATCTCTCACCACCTCACCCTTCTCACCTAAAGCGCGACACCCGAAGCATCGACAGGAACCTCATTCCAGCGGCCATCGAGACCACCCTCACTGATCTTATCAATTTTTACCCTCTGAAGCGTACCCTGAAAACGCCTGGCAGCCCCAGGCGAAGGCGCGGGAAAAGCGACCTTCAGGTAACGAGCGGCCATCCCCTCGAGCCAGCCATCTCGGCCGCGCGAGGCTCCTTCTACGAGCACATCGAGCTCACGGCCGATGAAACGCTCCCTGTACTCGCAATTGAGTTCCCTGTCTACCGCACCAAGCTCACCGGCTCGGCGGCGAACCTCGGCAGGATCCACCACGTCTCGCTTCAAAGTCGCCGCGAGGGTGCCTTCCCGCATGCTGAAGGGAAAGATGTGAATCTTGGAAAAACCGAACTCGCGACATCTCTCGATCGTCTCGCTGAAATCATCTTCGGTCTCGCCCGGATGCCCCACAATCACGTCCGTGGTAATGGACGGATCGTCAAATCGCTCCGTGAGCTCTTCAACTGCAAGCCTGAAATCGCGGATCGTATAGCCTCGCCGCATGATCTCGAGCACCTTGTCGGAGCCGGTCTGCAGAGGAATGTGCCAATGCCTGCAAAAGATCGGATTCTCCAACAGGTCGATCAATTGCGGAGTGAAGGCTCTCGCTCCCAGCGAACTCAATCGAACTCGCCGCAGGCCTTGAACCTTCGCGATCCGCCGGAGCAGGTCAACCAGGTCCAGCGATGGCTCCAGCTCCAGCCCATAGTCCTGCAGGTGAACACCGGAAACCACCACCTCGATATAGCCATTGTCCACCAGTCTTCGAATCTCGTCGATGACGGAATCCGGGTCACGGCTCTTCGAAAGACCACGCAGAAAAGGAATGATGCAGAAGCTGCAATAGTTGTTGCAGCCATCCTGGACCTTGACCGTCGCCCGGGTACGATCTCCAAAACCTGATATGTTCAGCTCGAAGATGTCGCGCATCTCAGCGGGGATTTCCTCGCCGGGGTTCCAGCAGCCATCGAGGAAGCTCGCCACCATCGGTTTCTCTTCGTTTCCCCCAAGGAGGGCCACCTGGGGAATCTTACTGAAGGACTCTTTCTCCTGGTCGCTGGAACAGCCCACCACCACGATCCGGGCCTCCGGATTGGTACGCGCCGCGCGCTGGATATACTTACGGCTCTTGGCGCCGCTTTGCGCGGTAACCGAGCAGGTATTCACGACATATACATCCGCCGGGGTCGATGCCCTGACCTCCTCATAGCCAAGCTCGAGCACTTCACGGCGAATCGCCTCGGTCTCGTACTGGTTGATCTTGCAACCAAGCGTAATAAAAGCGGCGGTTTTGGATTCCATAGCCGGTAGATGGTCTCCGGCGAGCTATCCCAGTCAAGCGCTTTCTAAGGTGGAAAAGGCCCTGATAACATCAGGAGGAAAACCTGCCCCGCAACGCAGCTTCCACCCCGGGCGTTACAAAGGCCTCCAGTAGCCCTCCACCCGCGGCGATTTCCCGGACGAGACTGGATGAAATGAACGATGTCTCCGCGCCAGCCGGCAGGAAGACCGTCTCGATCTCAGTCTCCCCGCAGCGACGGTTCGAATGTGCCATGGGCAGTTCGTACGCCGCATCGGCAGCTGAGCGCAGGCCGCGCACGATCCAGCCAGCCTCGACCTCGACGGCAAGCCGGGCGGTCAGTCCCTCGAAAGAGCTGAACTCGAGAACGCCGGCGCCGGCAAGCCCGGCGGTCTCAGACCGAAGGAGCTCGATCCTCTCCTCCGGGGTAAAGAGGGCCTTCTTCTCCGGATTGGACAAAACCGCTATATGAAGCGTACCAAAGAGTCCCCGGGCTCTCTCGATAACATCAAGATGTCCACGCGTCACCGGGTCGAAGCTCCCGGGGTAGATCGCTTTTGATTTTTCCGTCATTTGATTCTCTACCATCTCGCCCAGGAACGAGGGCCGCCTCCGGAGAAACCGATCGGGCGAAAGTTAACCGAAAAAGTCTGGTTGTCATCTTCACCCGCATCGAAGGAATACTCAAAGAACAAAGCGTATCGATGGAAAACACGGCCGATGGTCAGGCTGAACTCAGAATCTTTCTCACTCTGGATATTCCGCGCCCAGTAGAGCTGCGCCCGCCACTTCTCATGTGGATAGAACGACAGCAGGCCATAGACGAAATTGCTGTCCGGATTGGCCGCATCGAGAGAGTTGGCGCTCACATCCCCCAATGTCGCCGAGAGCAAACCGGGAACGACCTCGGACCTGACTGAATTGTCCATACGCTCATCGCTGAATCCATCGTTCGGATCAAGGGCTATCCAGGAACGAAAAGAGAGCGAGTCGCTCGCGCGCAGGGTGTGATCAAGGACGAGCAACGAGAGGTCATCTCCCCCGTTGTCTCTCTCCGCATCCGGATAGAAGACCAGGCTGACCTCGCTATCGAGAAGATGATGCCTCTGGAATGAAGACGGCTTGAGAGCTGTGTTGCGCCTGCCCAGAAGGGGGCGCTCTGTCGCCGCCCCTCCCTCGCCCTCGACCCTCGTCACCAGGGCCTGCCTGAGAGACAGGGCGAATTTCTGGGTTACATCGAAAGCGTCGACAGCATCCACCTCAAAGGTCTCCTCAGGAGAGAGATCGCTGGAAAAGATATTGAGGTAGGAGATCTCGGGGACCAGCAGATGCTTGAAGCCCTGGACACCGAAGAGATCCTGGACCAGTCCTCGAGAATTCATCGGGAAGGTTCGTGACCACTGCTGGCTGATGCTCAGGCCGGAACCGAAGGCCGCCCTGTCGGTAAAATCACGCGCCGGATCGAGCACCTTCTCGTAGCCTGTGTAACGGGCAAAGGCAAAGGGGCGTACGGCCAGGTAAGGATTGAGCCCGGTGACCGGATAGGACCAGGTGTTGGCCAGGTCGAGCCGGCCATGCCGGGGAATGTCGCCTCCAGCCATGGCTGAGCGGCCGCGGAGATTGGTGATTCCTGCGTCCAGGTCCAGGTAGAGGCCGGAATCGAAGACCGGCTGCTGATACCAGCTAAGCTTCAACTCCGGAAGCCGCTCGATCGTCTCATCGAAATCATTGGCCTGGTATTTATAGAGCGCGCTCAGGTTCAGGTTGTCTCCGACATTTTTTCTCCACGAGACAAGGCTCTCCTGCTCCTTTTCCTGCTTGGCCACTCTCTCGAAATATTCATTCAGAAAGTTCTGGTCCGACTGGGCTGAATACTCGACATCCAGGGTGCCAAGCCCGGAGAGTTCATGGCGATGAGCCAGGGAACCCCAATAACGGCCAGGCTCGGGCGGAGCGAAGCCGCCGGCTGAGCGATCGACTCCATCGTCGTGAATCGAAAAATAACGGCCGGTCCCATAGTAGCCAATGCCGCTGGCCGGCAGTTGCCAGGGCTGCCGGCTTCCCGACTGCCTGCCGTACTCGGCAACCGGCCCCCAGCCCAGGCCGCGCTTCGCCATATGGGTGGTCTCGAATCCAACCCTCGAATTTTCCACCACCCGCCGCAGACTCGGAATCGACTCGAGGGGAAGCTGGTCCAGGAAGAAGTTCAGGTTCCACTCCGCGGAGCTGAAGAATCCAAACTTGGAGGAACTGCCGAGATCGATGGATCTCAGGGGAAGGTAATCCTGCCACCGAGTATCCCAGCGCGTGAGAGGTAGCGGGAGGATCTCCCGGCCAAGAACCTCGAGCCGGGCTCCGCTGAGGGCCACCTCGTAGTGGCCCTGGTTCTCCGGAATCATTCCGGCCGCGGTATCTATCGACTGGATGTCAGCGCTGTCCGCGGCCAGCGCGATATGAGGCTCGGCGTAGTCGCAGTTACTCAGCCTGATATCTTCACCTGAGAAGTTCGCGAAATTCCGCGTACGCAGAACCCCAATGGAGAGTATGACCTCCGCCTCGGCGACGGCATCCCGTCCCCCTGCAGGCGAGGTCCCCCGCAGGTCGCGCAGTTCAAGGCTGTTCATGATCCCCTTCAGGCCGGCGGTTGAGCTCCTGATCCGGGCCTGCCTGATGACCCCCTCGCCACGGCGATGATCATAATAGACCGAGGCCGCCTCGATGGTGCTGCCCTGCGCGGACAGATCAAGACGCACATTCCCATCAGCGTAAAAATAGAACTGGAGCTCATCCTCTTCTTCGGAATCTCCGGAGGCCGAAACATCCTTACCCTTGAAGACGCCGAGCCCGTGAATGTAGAGCCGGTCGCACATCAGGCGAACGCGGTTGGAGCCTATGGTGATCTCACGCTTCACATTCCCGAGAATGTAGCGGGAAACATCCCCTGTCTTCTGGTTGATATAGGTCTTTGTCCCGCTATCGGCCGCGCCGGAAAAATCCGTCAGCTGCGGCCAGACCTCATCCAGAAGGGTTGAATCATCTTGCGCCCGCAAGGGACACACGAAGAGAACCGCAGCCAGCACTAGCGGCTGAACGGCTGTGAACGATAAGCTGAAGGATCCTGGTCTCAGCTTGAATCTCCTGCTGGCTCCTCAATCAGTTGGGGCATAGTCTTATGACCTCGGGCAGATTATACTCTTGTTAGGTAAAAGAAAAAGTACGATAGGCTCCTGGCTGCAAGGACGCTTTATTCTCTCAGGAGCCAAAATGGACCGCTGCGGCAGGCTTCTTGCAATATGTCACATGCCAGTATGCGAAAAACCAGAGTTCTCAGCTTACATTGAAGGAATATAAGTTGTTTATTTGTAATATTTTACAGCTACCTGTCCGGGTTTCAGGCTGTGCAGGAAGCGGAATCCGAAATACGGCGGCTATTGCCGTTCTAGCCCTCCTGGCTTGCTCCTGCGTAAAACAGAATACGCCCGTTGGGCCCGGAGAAGACGAAATCGGCCGGACAACTGAAACAGGAAGTAATACCGCACCAGGAATTGACACTTCCACACCAAATACCACCTCGAATGGAAGCAATGAAGCTGAGGACCCGGCAGAGAGTTGTGAATCCTACCTGGAAAAAATCACCCCGATATACAAGAGCATTCCTGAAGATCTCAGAGCCCTGAAACCAGCCGAGGCCGATCAGCTTGCCGTTAATATCGAGAAGGCCATCGTCGATTGCGAAAAGTATCTCTCTAACTGCGCGTACGGTCCCATCTCAACCGAGCTCCGTTTCTACCAGTCAAAATTCCTCCAGCTCATCAGCTCGCGTGTTCGAACACAGGTCATCAATGACATGTCGAAAGACGGAGCCAAGTTCACCACCGAAGATCTCGACAGAAAAATGGCCCCCTTTTATAAGCGGGTGATTGGCCATGCAAGCATGGCTGTCGACGGCCTCGAGAACTCATCCGAACTGAAGCCCTCCGCGATCGAGATCTGCGCATGGGCCCATACGAACCTGAAGGAGCCCCGGAAAGCCAGGGACGATTACCTCAACTATCTCAAGACCTACCCCAACAGCGCTCGCAGCCCTGTGCTGACCGCCGCCCTCGGACGGGTTCTCTCCGATCTCGAGGAATACGACGCGGGCATCAAGCTGGTCGAAGAGAAGATGGCGACTGAGCAAGCGAGGAAAAGCCCTGACTTCCCCACCCTCGGCGAGACCCGGTGGAAACTCTACGAAGCCAAGGGCGACATCCCAGGTCTCCTGCGATCGGCTGAGAGCGTGCTCCAGGACTACCCGGCACGAACCAGGAGCGATCAGTATTCCCTCAAGACAAAAGAAGCGTACTCGCGCTACCTTGCCTTCAACGGCTTCCGCAAGGGCTACTCCCTGATGGCCCTGGGCCGGATGGACGAGGCCCGGGATGCCTTTGACTCGCACGTCAAGGAAACCAACAAGCTGCAGGCGGCGCTCGAAAAACGAGGACACGCCCTGAAGCCGGCCATCAACATCTACCGCCAGCGCTCGGAAAACGCCCTGGGCTTCATCAAGGAAACCGCCCTGCGTCCGGCCCCGGCTGATTTCGAGCTTGGAGACATGTGGGTTACACAGAAGCGCACCCGGCTTCAAAACTCAACCGGCAAGGTTGTCGGACTCATCTTCCGCGGCGCTGAAGACACCCGCTCTGCCACCTTCCTCGCTAACATTGGAGAATTTGCCGAGGCCCGCGATGAGATGGAAATGGTGGCGGTTCACTTCTTCAAGAGTGCGAAAAACATAGATGAACAGCTCGAAAGCCTGCGACAGGAGCTCGCTGGAACAGGCTATACCGGGGCGGCGGGGTTTGATCCGGACCTCACCGGCAGGAAGCTCTTCCGCTCCTGGGGAGTTTTTGTCGGCAGCGCCACGTTCCTCATTATTGACAAGCAGGGGCGTCCCGTCTGGTTCCAGCAGGATCCCCGGACCAGGGACACCAACCTGGTCAAATCCATCCTGCTCAGGGTTGTCGAATCAGAGTAATTCTCTGCGAAACCCTCGCCGGGGCCTCATAATCACCACGCCGCCGCCCCCGCAAACACCGCCCGAGCCCCTCTCTCCAGATGGCCCCGGCCCCCAATCGGCATCTCATTTATCCAGAGCGAAACCTTCCTGAACAGGGACATGCCGCTTCTGTTCAACCCGGCGCAATCCCCTCGGGGATTGAGGCTGGACTGGCATTCGCTTTTGGAACATCACTCTCAGCCTGCTCGGTACAGGCCAGCCTTGCGGCCGCCGTCATCTGCCTGACTTACGGCGGCTGGGTCGCGACCCCCCGGCTTCTCAAGCCCCGGCTGGCTCATCCCGCAAAAAAGAAAATTGCGTGGCTCTACCTCATCTGCGGACTCGGGTGGTTCAGCCATGACTCGGCGCAGACGCCCTGGATAAAAACCCGCGCCCAGGAAGCCAGTGTCTTACGACAGAAAGCTCTCCCCGGAACCGTCAGGGGTACCGTTTCGGATCTGCCGATATTGCGCCATCAACGGTTCGCCAGCAATAGCGGCGGCTCCATGTATGCCGAATTCAGATTGAAGACTTCTACCCCCGGACAACTCTACCTGGTTCGGGCCGGGATAAAAGGAGACCGGCTTCCGGCTGGACTCAAACCGGGAGCCTCAGTAGAGGTCCAGGGGAAGATCTACCCTCAGCCTCCCCCATGCGCCCCAGCCCGAAAAAATACACCGGCTGCCATCATCCAGTCATTGCCTGGCTCGCTCACCTTCGACCAGGAGCCGCCCTCTCGACCTTCCCTGGGATTGCGTATTCGCTGGCCTGTAGTGAGCCTCATCAGAGAACTGTATTCGGATAAAGAGCAGGGTCTTTTCTGCGCTCTGATCACAGGTGAAAAACGATTGCTGGACCAGGAGTTGAGTCTCCTCTTTGTCGAAACGGGAACGGCCCATTTCCTCGCCATCAGCGGACTGCACGTTGGCCTCATCATGGCGTTCGCAATGCGAATACCCTTTCCGCAGAAGGGAAAAACCATACTACGTCTTATGGTGCTTGGCCTTTTCGTTCTTCTCAGCGGCGCCAACACCCCGGTGTTGCGAGCCGCGATAATGATCGGACTGCACCTGCTGCTACAGGCGGCGGGTAGATTGCCGCGAGCCATCGACACGCTTGGCTGGACACTCCTCGCCCTGCTCATCGCTGACCCCTTGAGCATCAGCAAGCCTGGCTTTCAGCTATCCTTTATCGCGACAATCGCCATCCTGACTTGGAGCTCGATGCGGGCAAAGGACTTACGCGAGAGAAATCGCCTGCTGATGCCCCAAAAACCAGCGGGCGCTTTTTCAAGGTTGGGCCCGGCTCTCTTATCCCATATTCAAAACAGTCTCTGGGTTGCGGTAATATCCACAGCCGTGACAGCGCCCCTGATCGCGACGCATTTCCACCGGGTCCATCCGACTGCCCCCCTGCTTTCCGTCTGCCTCTACCCGCTGATAGCTGTGAGCCTGCTGCTCGGCCTTTCAAGTATTCTCCTGGGATTCATCTGGATAGAGGTCGGCTTCCTGGCCGCGGATGCGGCAACCGTATTTGCGCGGATGTTGAATGGCCTG
>CAJWMA010000024.1 GCA_913042995.1 uncultured bacterium
CAGAGCGCCGGGCTCGATCCCATCGATCTCATCGAGACTCCCCATCTCATGGCGGCGATAGGGCTCGCCTGCGCACATCTCCTCGGTGCAGCGCAGCACCGCGTACTCGTCCTTATTATCGATGTTTGAACGAATATTGGTGGCGAGAAGATGCTTCTCGCGGTCCACGTAATCCGCGCTGAAAGCTCCATCCTCAACCAGGGGATCGAAGATAAGCTCCCGCAGCAGCTCGAGTCCTTTCTCGAAGAGGCTCTCTTCTCCGGGCAGGAAGGCCTCGTTGACGATATCGAGCGAAAACACCGCCGCCTGCCACTCCCCTACCTTGATGGTAGAGGAACCCAGAATGCAACCGTAGAGGCTCTCGCGATAGCGCCTGAGCGCCTGCATGTCCGGCAGCCGGGTCGTACCCCGACGCAGAACCATCGGCACCAGCGAGCGGCTGGTATAGCTCTCATCGAGATCGTCCAGGACGAACATCTTGACGATGATGTTCTTCAGCTTCCTGTTGGAATTGACCGACAGGGATATCGATCCGTCCAACTCGAAACGCTCAAAAAGCGCAGGCTGATTGTTCTGGGTCATGACCACCCGAGCCTTATTTTCTGTCAAAGCTGCTGTCAAGTTCGCGGCGGCTGAGACGAACCATCGTCGGCCGGCCGTGAGGGCAATTCCTCGGATCCATGGCAAGATCGCCATGCTCGAGAAGGCTGTCGATCTCCTCCGGACTCAACCGATCACCTGCCTTGACCGCCCGCTTACAGGCCATCAGGCTGGCAAGAGCCCGCAATCTCTGTTCGAGGAGCTCAGGAGTCTCATCATCACTGAGGTACCGGTCTCCTTCACGCTCAAGCCAGCTGAAGACCTCCTGGCAAATCTCCGCCACCCGGCTCTTGCGCCTCTTGCCCTCGAAGAGCTCCGGAACTGCCCTGATCGCAACCTCGGCCTCTCCAAAGGGCTCGGCCTCGTAGCCGCAGGCTCCCAGGAGACGGCAACCATCTTCCAGCAGGGGCGCCTGCTCAACAGAGAGCGCCAGGATCTCGGGAACCATCAGCTTCTGCTGAACGACGTCACCCTCCAACAGCTGGCGATAGATTCCCTCAAAGAGAATTTTTTCGTGCAGGGCGTGCTGATCAATCAGCAGGATACCGTCCTCTTCCTCCACCAGGATAAAGGAATTCAACAACTGGAAGACCCGGCCCGGGGACTCGACCTCGGGAAGCTCCCGCCTCTCCTCGACAGCCTCCCGCGTACCTCCCGCGGCGCTCCAGCCGGCTCCGGCGATGGAGCCTCCGGAGCCGCCAGTGGAGGCGCCCCTGGCTGAGGGCGGCGGATTGGCGAAAAAATCCAGCGCCGCCTGCTCAATCCCCGCCTTCGCGTCCGAGCCGGAGTCATCGGCCGCCTCCTGCGAACGGTCTTCGGGCTCGAGAGCCCGGCTGACCACGTTGTAGACCAGTGGATACATGAGCCCGGGATTCCTGAAGCGGACCTCGGACTTGGTTGGATGTACGTTGACATCAACCGCCTCAGCCGGAAATTCGAAGAAGAGATAGGCCAGGGGATGCTTTCCGGGAATCAGGTAGCCCTTGTAGGCGGCGCGAAGCGCCGCGGTGAAGAGGCGATCTCGGACCCACCTGCCGTTGACGAAGAAATTCTGCATCCGCGTATCCCCCCGGCGAAGCGCTGGCGCGCTGATAAAGCCATGGAGGTGAGGTGAATTTTCATCGCCGGGCTGCGCCACCTCGATGAGATTTTCGAGCTTGTCAGCTCCGAGAATCTGCCCGAGCCGCTCGCGGAGCGTATCGCAGGCGGCCAGGTCGAGAGAACGTTTCCCCATATTGGTGACCAGGAAGGAGACCCCCGGGTAAGCCAGGGCGATCCTCGTGACCTGCTGGATAATGTGGGAGAGCTCGGTGGCCGGCCGGCGCAGAAATTTCCGTCTCGCCGGAAGCCTGGAGAAGAGGTTCCTGACCTCCAGCACCGTTCCCGGCTCCCCGGCCGCAGGCTCCGGCGGCTGCCCATCGAGCCGGTAGCGATAGGCATGCTCGCCCTTCGGCGTGCGGGAGACGGCCTCGACCTCGGCGACAGAACCGATACTTGGCAGGGCCTCGCCGCGAAAACCGAGGGTGCCGACGCCGAACATCCCCTCCCGGAAGCCAGCCGTATCGAGCTTGCTCGTCGAATGGCTCTCAAAGGCCATCTGCAGATCGGAAGGATCCATCCCGCACCCATTGTCACGGACTGTCAACCGCTTGCAGCCGCCATCCTCAAGATCGATGAGGATCTCGGTAGCCCCGGCGTCGATGGAGTTCTCCACGAGCTCCTTGATAACGCTCGCCGGTCTCTCGATCACCTCGCCCGCGGCGATCCGGTTCACAATATCGCTCGGCAGCTTCTGGATAATTGACATAGGCCTTTAGAACCTTCGTAACAGCATGGATAAACCCATCTCCCGCGAAAAGATTGTAGTTTCTCTGCGCAGCGGGTCAAGCATGCGAGACAGTCTTCCGGCCGCCGCGGCAGCCTGCTACTTGACTACTGGCGCCTGCGAAGCAAGGATGGCGCCATGAAACCCGAGAAGCTGACGCACCTGGACTCCTCCGGAGAGGCCCGGATGGTCGATGTAGGAGAAAAAGATTCCACCCGGCGGGTCGCCAGGGCCGGAGCCCGCATCCGCATGGGCCTCGAAACCCGGGAACAGATTACCGGCGAAACCAACCCCAAGGGAGCGGTCCTGGCAACCGCTCGGCTGGCAGGCATCCAGGCAGCCAAACGAACCAGTGACCTGATCCCGCTGTGCCATCCACTGCCGCTCGAACACGCGGAGATCACCTTCAGCTGGGAATCCGAAGGAGACAACGAGAGCGGCAACGCCCAGCTCCTGGTCGAAGCCGGCGTCACGGTGACGGCGAGAACGGGAGTCGAGATGGAGGCCCTGACAGCCGTCTCCGTCGCGGCGCTGACGATCTACGATATGTGCAAGGCCATCGACCGGGGCATGACGATCGAAGAGATTCGCCTGCTGGAAAAAAGCGGGGGACGAAGCGGGCACTGGAAGCTCGAGGACTGACCATCGGCTTGCCGCGCCGGAGACGGCGCCTCAGAGATCCCTGCTGGTCACAAAATCAGCGGCAAGCTCCAGGCTCTGCCGCACGGTGTCAGACACCTCCACGTCGAGCGAGCAGATCTCATCCAGCGCATCCCGGGCACTCTGCACGAACGCCTGCGCGCGCTCGAAGGACCGGACGAGAACTCCGCCATTTCGAACCATCTCATGAATCCGGACCTCGACCGCCTCCTCCATCGGGCCCGAGAGAGCCTCCTGGAGCCATCGTGAATCAGTCTCATCCAGGCTGTCCCTGAGGTAGATCAGCGGCAAGGTAAGCTTGCCCTGGCGGAGGTCCGTTCCAAGGCTCTTGCCGACAACGGTCTCCTCGCCGGCGTAATCCAGGCAGTCGTCAACCACCTGGAAGGCCATGCCAAGGTCCATGCCGACACCGCCGAGAGCCTTCGACCCGGCGGCATCCAGTCCGGCGAATACACCTCCGAGCTCACAGGCCAGGGCATGGAGAACAGCTGTCTTCTTTCTGATGATCTCGAAATAGGTGTCCTCGCAAAGGCCGCTGTTAAAGCGGCTCCCGATCTGGAGCAGCTCCCCGGCGCAGATCCTGTTGGTGGCCTCCGACAGCGCCTCGGCCATGCCAGCGACCGAGGTCGACAAGTGGAACGCCTTTGAATAGATGAAATCTCCGATGAGGATCGAGGGACGGTCGCCCCAGCGCTCGTGAACCGTATCAACCCGGCGGCGCATCTGCGCGCCATCGAGAAGGTCATCATGTACCAGCGTGGCGGTATGCACCATCTCGATGACTCCGCCAATACGAATGGCCTCATCGCTGACCTCGGCGTCGACCAGGCGTGTACAGAGAAACAGCAGGGCCGGGCGCAGTCGCTTGCCGCCAAAGCCGGCGACATGCTCGAGGAGCTCATGAATGAAGGGCTCCTCTGCCTGGAACTCATCGCGCAGGAACGCGTCCAGTCGAGTCATCTCAGCCTCGATCGGCCGATAGATGACATCCAGATCTACGGGTGCCTTGATTCCCATCTCTCAGACTCTGTTCTCAATCTCTCCGGGAAAACCGGCCCTTATCTTAACCGTTATCGCCCATTAGTGAAGCGATGGGCTCCAACGGCAGGTCGAAACTTTCCGCGACGCCCTCGTGGTATACCCGGCCGGCGTGGGCATTCAGCCCGGCGGCCACGTGTTCGCCAAAGCCGAGAAATCCCTCGATTCCCTCCCTGGCAAGCACCTCAAGGTACGGCAGGGTAACATTGGTCAGCGCAAAGGTCGAGGTCCGGGCAACCGCGCCGGGCATATTGGCGACGCAATAATGGAGAACTCCCTCCTCGATATAGGTCGGCTCGCTGTGCGTTGTCGGACGGCAGGTCTCAATACAGCCGCCCTGGTCGACAGCCACATCGATAAGAACAGAGGCGTCCTTCATCTCTCTTACATCTTCGCGCCTGACAAGAACCGGCGCCTTCGCTCCGGCAACCAGCACGGCCCCGATCACCAGGTCCGCCTGGCGCACCTTCTTGCGCACCAGCAGGGGGTTCGAATAGAGCGTGGTTACATTGGCTGGAAGAATATCGTCGAGGTAGCGCAGCCGGTCGTGTGAAACATCGAAAATCGTCACCTGGGCTCCGGTACCGGCGGCGATCTTGGCCGCGTTGAGCCCGACAACACCACCGCCGAGAATGACGATCTTGGCGGGCTCGACTCCCGGAACTCCGGAAACGAGAACTCCTCGCCCACCGGAATGGCTCTCGAGATGCCTGGAACCCTCGAATACGGCCATCCGGCCGGCAACCTCGCTCATCGGAGTGAGAATCGGCAGGTGTCCCGCCCGGTCACGAATGGTCTCGTAAGCCACACAGGTTACCTCCCGCTCAAGCATGGCGTCGAGCAGCTCCCGCGAGGCGGCAAAGTGAAAGAAGGTAAAGACGATCTGCCCGGGACGCAGAAGGTCATACTCCTCCTTCAGGGGCTCCTTGA
The DNA here is from genome assembly GCA_913042995.1 of uncultured bacterium. Lineage (GTDB taxonomy): Bacteria > Planctomycetota > UBA8108 > UBA8108 > UBA8108 > UBA8108. Next base: position 5,054 of record CAJWMA010000024.1, read on the forward strand.
CCTTGACGATAATCTCACCGCGGGAAAAGACCTCTTCGCGAGCGACCAGCTCGGCCCCGGCTTCTCTGAACTCCTCGTCGGTGATACCGCTTCCGAGCCCCGCTCCGGACTCGATCAGCACCTGCTGACCGGCCTGGGCAAGCACATGCACGCCAGCCGGAGCGATCGCGACCCGGCCTTCGTCTTCCTTGATTTCACGCGGTATTCCGACCACGGTCGCCATGACAACTACCCTTGTAAAAAAATCTGTGCGGCGGAGAACCCCAAAACGGGAAGCTTAACCACCACCCCCTCTGGTGCAAGCTTATTACCCCGCCGAAACTCCTCACAGCATCTTTTACTTAAAAGGGTTGTGCCGATCAGGAGGAGTAGAGGCCGTGATCCTGGATATAGTCGCTGACCCCCGGCGGCACCCAGCTCGCGAGCTCCTCTCCCCTCGCCGCCGCCCGGCGAATCCGGGTACTGGAAATGTCGACCTCCTCCATCTCCACCATGTCGGCGGTACACTGCCGGAGGATTTCCGCGCTGAGCTGCGCGAAGACGGGATCGCCAAAGTCGGGGCTGAAGCCCGGCCGGTTGACCGCAACAATCCGGGAGAGCTCAAAAAGCCGTTGCCAGCTGTACCAGGTGCTCAGCTCCCCCACCGTATCTCCGCCCACCACCAGGAAGAGTTCATCTTCGGGATACTGCAGCTGGAGGATCTCCAGGGTGTCGACCATGTAGCTCGGCCCGGAGCGATCGAGCTCGACAGGGCTCGGCTCCAGGAAATCTCTACCCTCAACCGCGATGCGCACCATCTCCAACCGCCGGGCGCCTGGAACCAGCTCCTGGTCATTCTGCTTATGCGGAGGTGCTCCCGATGGAACCAGGAGAACGCGGCCGAGACCATGCGCGGCGCGGGCCGCCTCGCAAACGGCAAGGTGCCCGAGATGAACCGGGTTGAAGGTGCCGCCGAAAATACCGGTCTTCATGGGTAACCCACTCCGCGGAGCTCAGGGAAAAAACCGACCGCCGGACATCAGGGGTAGATCCTGTGAAGCATCCTTGGAAAAGGAATGCACTCGCGAACATGCTCGGTGCCGCAGATCCAGGCCACCGTCCGCTCGATACCGAGCCCGAAGCCGGCGTGCGGAACCGTACCGTAACGCCGCAGGTCCATATACCACTCGAAAGCTTCGCGCGGCAATCCATGCTTGTCGATTCCCGCCTCGAGAACCTCCAGGCTGTCCTCGCGCTGCCCGCCGCCGATGATCTCGCCGACTCCCTCGGGCGCCAGCATGTCGACACAGAGAGCGTAGTTCTCGTCTTCCGGATCTCTCTTCATATAGAAAGCCTTCACCGCCGAGGGATAGCGATGCACAAGCACAGGGCTCTCGAAGTGCTCGGAAAGCGCCGTCTCATCGGGAGCGCCGAAATCTCCCCCCTCCTCGAAATCGATCCCCTTCTCGTTCAGGATCGAGACGGCCTCGGAATACGAAATGCGCGGGAAAGGCGCCGCGACCTTCTCCAGCAGAGACGTGTCACGCTCGAGCACGTCAAGCTCAGCTCGGCGGTGTTCGAGAACATACTGGATGATAGAGGAAACGAATTCTTCCGCCAGGTCCATGATGTCATCGAGGTCGGCGAAGGCCACCTCCGGCTCCACCATCCAGAACTCGGTGAGATGCCGGCGCGTCTTTGATTTCTCGGCTCGAAAGGTCGGCCCAAAGCAATAGGCCTTGCCGAAGGCCATCGCCGCGGCCTCCATATAGAGCTGACCGCTCTGGGTGAGATAGGCCTTCTCATCGAAATACTCGACCTCGAAAAGATTGGTCGTACCCTCGCAGGCGTTCGGAGTGAAGATCGGGGCGTCAACGCAGACGAAATCCCGCTCACCGAAGAAGTTCCGGATGGCGGTAATCACCGCGTCACGCACCCGCAGGATCGCGTGCTGCTTGCTCTGGCGCAGCCAGAGATGTCGATGGCGAAGGAGAAAATCGGGGCCGATATCAGAAGTCTTCGAGATGGGATACTCGCTCGTCGGCTCCTGCAGAACCTCGATACCCGAGGCCTTCAGCTCAACCCCGCTGGGGGCTCTCTCGTCAGCCGCGACCGTTCCGGTCACAATGACTGAAGATTCGTAGGGAAGATGGGCGCAGCGCTCAAAAAGCTCCTCGCTGACATCGCCCTTGCCCATGATCGCCTGGACTTTGCCGCTGCCATCTCGAAACTGCAGGAAATGAATTTTCCCCTTCGAACGCCTGTTGAACAGCCACCCTGCGATGCTGACCTCTTCACCGACATGTTCCGGTAAAGCTTGAATTGCCACTGTGTTCGGGTTTTTTTCGCTCATTTTGCCTGTCTCCATAGAGGCATTGAGTGCTCCTGAATTCCATCGGCGAGGAGTCTAACCCTAAACGCCAAAGGTAGAAAGGGAGAATATCACCTGCCTGTAAATGGCCGAAACAGATTTCCGGTTGGTCAGTACCATACAGAAGCCTATAATTGAGTGTTTGAAGTTCAAATCTCCGGGTTTGATTGTCGAAACGGCGGTTGAATGACCCTCCAAGTGGTCTCTCTGGATACGCCTTTTCGACCTTGAAAGATCGGCTGACAGCGAATTCCACGTCCCGGCGGGCCCTGATGCCCTGGACCGGGACTCTCTGCGGGTTGGCGGGTTTTCTCCATATGACTTTGCCAATGATCCCTGTTTTTCCCGCTGAAGTAGTTGTGAACATTTCCGAGAGGGAAGCCCGTGAGTCCCCTCTTGCGAATAAAGGGCGGTACTCGATGTCGAAAAATACCTGCAGGACCTCTACCCCGAAAGGGTTGCTGATCCGCCTCTGGGTCATCCTGGCCGTATTCGGCCTGGCTGCGCCGGGGGTGGAGGCCGCGAATGGAGACCTCGCCGCTGTCAGCGACACCCTGAGTTCGTCCAACAGGGAGCTCATCGATATGGCCGAAGACTCCCGGGATGGTACCTTCTGGGTCCTCGGCGCCAACGGCAGCTCCGTCGAGAACCATCTTATCTACCATCTGAGTCGTGACCTCAACACCGTCATCGAAACGGTTGAGAACCCTCACCCCAGCGGCAGCATCTCCGAGAGCAACATGTCGCTCAACCGGGGTATCGCCTTTCACGATCCCACCGGGAACCTGTTCGTCCTCTCCCTCACCGGACCCAGGGGGCAGCAGGGATACGAGGTGCGAGCCGTTGACGAGAGTGGAAACGCCAACCCGGCCTTCAGCTTCCCGGTAGATCTCGAGGGTGAAGATGGAGCCAGCCTCTTCGGACTGAGCTTCGATATTGTCTCGGGCCAGCTCTGGACCCTCGACATCAACAGGGACAGGGTGCTGCGCATCGCCTTTGATGGAAGCGTCACTCGTTCCCTCCTGCTGCCGGACAAGCTCAGCGATGAGACCCTGATCCGCGGCAAGGGAATCTCCTTCGACAACGAAGCGCTCGTGCTCTACATCACCTACGGAAGCATCCTTGACCAGGGAGCCTCAAAAATCATCCAGCTGTCGACCGACGGTGTCCTGCTGAACGGCGAACAGAGCGCCGAACGTACCGGGATCGAGGTCCCTCTCGCCCAGGTCCCCGAGATCGACCTGAGAGGAATCGTTCCCTACCTCGTCGGCGCGGGGCAGAATCGTTTCGCCGTCATCGGGGGCTCCGGACGAATCTACCAGCTCGAGCAGGTCCTGCCCGAGGTCATCCCCCCCAGCCAGCTCTCCTGCGGCCTGACCATCACCAGCGAGGTTGTCCTCAACTGGATCAACAACGGCCCGGGAGATGATGGCGCCTACGAAGGGTCCATCCAGCTGCTCAGAAACGGCATCGCCTTCGCCACCGTCTCGGGAGACGTCACGAGCTACGTCGACTCAACGCCGATCAACGGCCCCTCGACCTACGCCCTGCGGGCGGCCAATGACGAATTATTTGGCCCGATCGGCTGTGAATGCTCCACCGTCGTCGGCCCCGGAGGCGTCATCAACTGGACCACGGCTCCAACTCACGGCTGCTACGACCTGGCGCTCGTTCCGGGAGTGGACAAGATCTACGTGACCGACGACGAGGCGGGAACCATCTCGATTCTCGAATCAGACCTCGGTGAAGCCTCCGAGGACAGCTTCCCGAGTCCCTGGGCCAATCCCGGGGGCATCGCCTTTGTCCCGGCAATCCAGCTTGGCTTCCCCCCCCAGCTCTACGAAGATTTCATCGCCGTCGCCAACACCTCAGACAACCGCCTGCGCCTGTCGAGCCTCGCGGAACCGGGCTCGGGAACAACCATCAACCTGCGCTTTCCAGCCGAGATGGAGAACCCGAGGATCGGCGGACTGACCTACATCCCCGCAAGCGCCCCCTCCCAGCAACACTTTGTGGTCACGGAACGATCCAGCGGAGAAATCTACATCTTCAGAACCAACGGAAACCTGGTCCGCTCCTGCTCGCCGCCAAGCCTGTTCCTCGACGTCGCTGTCGGCGCGGGCATCACCTACGACCCCCTCAGAGAGACTCTTCTGACCAGCTTTGAAGACGGTGTCGTTCGTGAGCTTTACGGAGACGGGCCTCCCGGAACCTGCCCTCTCACAGCGCCAAGTTTTGACATCAGCCTCGAGGCTGTTGGCAACGGCTTCGACCAGCCCGGCTATGTCGGGGGCATCGAGATCTCCGCCAACACCCTGCTGGTCTGCCTTCCAGGCAACGGCACGATCTTCCGCACGCTGCTGTTCCCGTTCGGCCCCGACTTCACCAGGGGTGATTTCGATCGTAATTCCGAGGTAGATCTGACCGATGCGGTAGCAGCGGCCCGCTACCTGTTCCTTGGAGAAGCGTCGCCGGTGTGCATGGACTCAGCCGACAGCAACGATGACGGGATCCTCGATATCTCAGATCCTGTCTACCTGCTGTTCTACCTGTTTATAGCGAACAGCCCGCCGCCGCCGCCGCCTTTCCCCGAGGCGGGTAACGACCCCACCTTCCGGGACAACCTGGGCTGCCAGGAGTGAGAGGATAACGACATGAGCCACAAGAAGAACAACGACATCCTCGCGCGCCTCCTGCTGGGCCTCCTGGCCCTCCTTGCCGGAAGCTTCTACGGGAACCTCAACGCGGCAAACATTCTCCAGGTCGGCTACGCTTCCGGCAATCCCGGCGAAGACCGAATCCATATGATCATCACCGCGGCCAACGATGAGCCCATTCACGGCTACAGCCTGGCGCTCGCCTTTCCCTCGGCCGTCCTCCAGCTGACCGACATCGGAATCTGCGGAACCCATATCGTCGAGCACGAGCCAGAGTTCGTGGCTCCGCGGATCAACAACGAGCTTGGAATCGCCCAGCTTGGCGTCATCATCGAATTCGAGGCTCCCACGGGCGAGAACTACCTGGAGCCCCTCGGGGCGCAGGACTCCCCGAGGATCATCGCCCGTCTCAGCTTCCGAGTGCGCCCGGGAGCCGCGGGAGGCTACTACCCCATCCGGCTTGTCGACGGCATCGGAACCCCCGCCGTCTACAACCGTTTCAGCAACGCCGGGCGAAGTATCGAACCCGAGCTCAGAGATGGAACCTTCTTCATCAAGGGAGAGAACATTCTCTCCCTCGATCGGCGCAGGGCCTTCTGCGGCGCGAGTCCCCAGCTGCTTATTCGGGCGCTGGCGAGCCACCCCGATCCGCTTGACGGTTTTTCCATCGGCATCTCCTTTGACTGTGAAACCCTGGAGCTCGACCCTGACGACGCCCTGCTGGGAATGGATGTCGCCGCCGCTCTGGGAAACCAGGTCGAGCTCTTCCAGACCGATATTGACCTGCTTCCGGGACCCATGGGATGCCGCTCGCGTACCGGCGTCATCTTTGACCGCGTACCGCCCTTCCTCGGCCAGAACCTGCTGCCGTCGACCGGCTCCCCTCCCACGCAGGAGCTCATGCGCTATACCTTCCGGCTGAAGAACAACGCGATCGACTGCTCCAGCACGGAGAAACTCGACCTGCGTCTCGAAGAACTTGAGCAGCCCGGCTCCCTGAACACGACCTTTATCGTCGGCTCCAGCAGCATCACTCCGGTCCGGGAGCACGGTAAGATCTTCTTCTGCACAGGAACCCTGCGAGGACGAGTCGTTGACGCGGTCACCGGCGCCGGACTCGGCGGCGTGGAGGTGATCACCAATCCGGAGGGTCTGAGCGCGACCTCTGCGGCCAACGGGTCCTTTGTCCTGGGTGATCTTCCCCCCGGAGAATACTCCCTGGAATACAGCAAGAGCGGCTACTACTCCGCTGGCGTTCTCGAAACAACCATCGGCTGCGAAAGCGAAAACAATGCCGGGGAGGCGGGCCTCTACCAGGTGCAGCCGGGCTGTCCGCCGCCCCTGGGCAGCTTTCGCAGGGGCTTCATCAACAACGATGCCCGCTCCGATCTCTCCGATGCCATCAGCGTCTTCAACTACCTCTTCAGGGGATTCGCGCCGCCTGAGTGCACAGCTGGAGCCGATGTCAACGCCGACAACCGGCTCGACATCTCTGACGGCATCTTCATGCTGAACTTCCTCTTCGGCAACGGCCCACCGCCCTATTCGCCCTACGGGGAGTGCGGCATCGATGCCAACAACACGCTCGACTGCGTGCGATCCTACGCCTGCGAACAGTGAGCCCGGGGGCCTTTTACCTGGGCCCTTTCACCTGAGCCCTTTCACCTGAGATCGTCAACCTTGTCAGTCTGTTCCCAGGGAAGATCTGGCCGTCCGAAGTGGCCGTACCTGGCAGTGTCGAGATAGATCGCACGGCGCAGGTTCAGCGTTTCGATGATCTCCTTCGGGGTGAGAGGAAAATGCCGGCGAACCAGCTTCTCGATCTCCACCTCGGGCTTCTTCCCCGTACCCTGCGTATCAACGAGAACCGAGCAGGGCTCGGCGACACCGATAGCGTAGGAGAGCTGCACCTCGCAGACATCCGCCAAGCCGGCGGCGACGATATTCTTGGCGATATAGCGCGTCATATAGGCGGCACTGCGATCGACCTTGCTCGGATCCTTGCCGCTGAAGGCGCCGCCGCCGTGACGGCCTCGACCTCCGTAGGTATCGACGATGATCTTGCGTCCAGTCAGACCCGTATCTGCGGCAGGGCCTCCCTTGACGAAGTTCCCGGTCGGGTTGACGTGGAAGATGGTCTTCTCATCGAGAAGCTCTCCAGGCACCACCTTGCGGATGAGTTCATCGATGATCTTCGGCTTGATATCCTTCTCCAGGTCAGCCTCGGGAGTGTGCTGGGTCGAGATGACGACCGTGTCCACCCGGGCGGGCGCGCCATCTATATACTCAACGGTGACCTGTGACTTACCATCCGGCCTGAGAAAATACATCTCGCTGGTCTCGCGCGCGTTGGCGAGCTCATCGACAAGCTTGCGAGCGAGCAGGATGGGCAGGGGCATGTGCTCCGGAGTCTCGTTGCAGGCGAAGCCGAACATCATCCCCTGGTCTCCGGCGCCCTGGTCGCTGTGGAGGCCCTTGCCTTCGTCAACGCCCTGGGCGATATCTCCGGACTGTCCGTGAATGGCGGAGAGCACCGCGACATCTTCGTAGTGGAAGCCCATATCGGGATTTGTATAGCCAATCTCCTCGATCGTCTGGCGCGCCACCTTGTCAAAATCACAATAGCCCTGGGTGGTTATCTCTCCCGCGATCAACGCCAGGCCGGTAGTAACCAGGGTCTCGACCGCCACGCGGGAATTGTGATCCTGGCCCAGCAGGTCATCGAGGATCGCATCCGAGATCTGGTCGGAGACCTTGTCGGGGTGCCCCATGGTCACCGATTCGGAGGTAAAAAGAGATCTTTCTGCCATGTTCTGTTTCTCTGGTTAAACGCCTGTTTTACCGGGGCGAGCTGGGCTGGGGGACCGATGCTGCGCCGGCTGATTGATTCGTTGAACGGCAGATTCTATCAAGTAGCGCTCGGCTTGGAAAGAGACAAAGCCCGCTCAATCCACTCGACATGGCGCTCGACAGCGCCCGAGAGGCCTGAAAAGGTCTCTCCTGCCCTTTGCCCCATCTTCTCGCGTTCTTCGGGGTTCCCGAGGAGCTCGGCGAGCGCCTTCTCGAGCTCTTCCGGGTCCCGAGCCAGGATTCCGCCTCGACCCGCGAGCAGGAGGGAGACCTCGTCCTCAAAATTCGCCGTATGCGGCCCGAAGAGAACGGCCCGCGAGAGGCTGGCGGGTTCGAGAACATTGTGCCCTCCATGGGGAACGAAGCTGCCGCCGACCACCGCCAGGTCGGCGATGGAGTAGATCCTCTCGAGATCGCCCACCGTATCCACCACCAGGACGGAATCTCCGAGAGCCTCACCGGCTCCGGCCTGCCAGCCGCTCCACATGGTAAAGGAGCGCTCGGTGCCATTCGACGGGATCCAGCCCGCGGGCTTCTCGGCGGCCAGGCGCTCGACATGGCGCGGAGCCAGCACGAGACGAAGGCCCGGATGCTCTCCCTGGAGCCGCGAGAGAACGCCCAGCAGAATCGATTCCTCGCCCGGATGCGTACAGCCGCCGACCAGCACAAGCTCCCCCTCGCTCCAGCCCAGCCCTGCGCGCAGCTCGGCCGCATCGGCGGCGCTCACGCCGGCCTCCCGGTCGTGCTTCAGGTTGCCAAGCACCTCGATCCGCCCGGGCTCGACTCCCAGCTCCTTGAAGCGATCCGCGTAGGCCGCATTCTGGGCGGCGACCCTGTCGACCATGGAAAAAAGCCAGCGGCCCAGGAAACCGGTGCGGCTGTAGCGGTCGGAGGAACCCCCGCTGAGTCGGCCATTGGCGATCAGGACTGGAACTCCCCGCCTCCCGGCCTCGAGCAGGAAATTGGGCCAGACCTCCAGCTCGAGCAGAACGAGAACGTCAGGTCGACGCCGGCTGAAGGTACGAGCCACCAGGGGTGACAGATCGAAGGGAGCGTAAAACACCTTCGTTCCCGGCAGCCGCTTACGCGCGGTATCAAAGCCCGTGGGAGTCGATACCGACATGGAGACATCCCAACCGTCGAAGGCGCTGCCAAGCGCCTCGACAAGCGGGGCCGCTGTCAGCACCTCGCCTACAGACACCGCGTGGACCCACAGGGAACGGGATTCTCCCTCGCGCCGCTCGACCGAACCCAGCTTCTGAAAAAAACCTCGCCGGTACTTGTCCCTGGTCATGAATCTCGACAGGATCAGCCAGCCAATGACGACCACGGGAGAAAACAAGAGGTAGAGAAGATCGCAGAACCAGCTGAGCGGCAGCGTCTTGAAGCGTAACATCAGTCAGAACCTCCTGCTCCAGGCTCCGCCAGCCAGGCGGAAGCTCAGGAGCCCCGGCCGCAGCATTTCTTGAACTTCTTGCCGCTTCCGCAGAGACATGGGGCGTTGCGTCCCACCTTGGGCGCCTTGTTAACGATCGTCTTGACGGGGGCCTGGGCCGATGGGTCGCTCGCCTCCTGCATGGGAGACTCGGGCTGCGTTCCCGGCGCCAGTCCGCTGTGCTGAAATTCGGCATCATCGAGCCCGCTGTCGAGCTCCTGCTCATCTTCCTCGCCTACCTGGACACGCAGGACAAGCTGGGTGACCGAAGCTCTGAAACGGTCGAGCATCTCGCTGAACATCTCATAGCCCTCACGCTTGTAGGCTATCTTGGGATCGATCTGCGCGTATCCCCGCAACCCGATCGCGTGACGAAGAGTATCCATGGCGTGAAGATGGTCCTTCCACTTGTCATCGAGTTCCATGAGCAGGATAAAACGTTCCGCCCGCTGCATGTTTTCTTCGCCGTTGGCGGAGGCGCGCTCGGCGTAGCGCTCCTGGTAGCCTTCCATGATCCGGTCGCTGAACACCCCGGCATGGTCAGCCTGGCTTCTGCCGGCATCGAGCTGGAAATCCCCATCGATCCCGTAAACCGAGCTGGCCCAGGTATCGAGCTCGGCCAGCGGATCGTAAGCCTCGATGACCTCTCCATTCGCCTCCACCGATTCCTCGATCGCCTCCTGCGAAAGATACCTGGGCACCTGCAGCGAACAGACCTTCTCCATCATGTCCCGCACCATCATGGAGAGCCCCTCTCCCTCGAGAATGGACTGGCGCTGGTCGTAGACAATGGTGCGCTGCTCGTTCATCACGCCATCGTATTCAAGCAGGTTCTTGCGAATATCGAAGTGATAAGCCTCGACCTTCTTCTGGGCCTTGGCGATGGACTTGCTCACCCAGGGATGGGAGATCTCCTCTCCCTCCTCCATGCCGAACTTCTTGAGCATGGACTGGACCCGCTCACCGGCGAAGCGGCGCATCAGATCATCCTCGAGAGAGAGGAAGAAGATCGAGGAGCCGGGGTCGCCCTGGCGGGCGCAACGTCCGCGGAGCTGGTTGTCAATCCGCCGTGACTCATGCCGCTCGGTGCCGATGACGTGCAGCCCGCCTTTGTCGACAACTCCTTCCCCCAGCACGATATCCGTTCCGCGTCCGGCCATATTGGTCGAGAGCGTCACCCGGCCGGCCTGGCCTGCGTCGGCGACGATATCCGCCTCACGGTCATGGTGCTTGGCGTTGAGTACATAGTGCTTGACGCCGCGGCGCTTGAGCAGGCCGCTGAGCAACTCCGACTTCTCGACGGAGGTCGTACCCACGAGGACAGGTCGGCCCTGCTCATTGACGCGAACGATCTCATCGACGATCGCGTAGTATTTTTCACGCGCGGTCATGTAAACCACGTCCGGCATGTCATCTCGAATCAGCGGCTTGTTGGTCGGAATGGGAGCCACGGAGAGCTTGTAGATGCTGTCGAACTCGACCGCCTCGGTGAGGGCGGTACCGGTCATTCCGGCAAGCTTCGAGTAGAGCTTGAAATAGTTCTGCAGGGTGATGGTTGCCAGCGTCTGGTTCTCGCGGCGGATCTGCAGCCCCTCCTTCGCCTCGACGGCCTGGTGAAGACCCTCGCTCCAGGTTCTCCCCTCCAGGGCGCGACCGGTAAACTCATCGATGATCTTCACCTCTCCATTGTCGATGAGATAGTGATCATCCTTGTGGTAAACGTGATGGGCCTTGAGCGACTGCTCCAGCAGGTGGGGCCACTCCATGTCCTTGCCGACATAGAAGCTCTTCACTCCCACCAGTCCCTCGGCCTTCTCGATCCCGGCCTCGGTGAAAACGATGGAGCGTTCCTTTTCCTTGAGCTCGAAATCCTGCCCCTTCACCAGCCGCTTGGCCACACGGTCGGCGATGTGGTACTTGTCGGTCGATTTCTCCGCCGGGCCGGAGATGATCAGCGGAGTCCGGGCCTCGTCGACGAGAATGCTGTCGACCTCGTCGACAATGGCAAAATTCCGGCCGCGCCCCTGCACCTGCTGTTCAAGGTCGATCTTCATATTGTCGCGAAGATAGTCAAAGCCGAACTCGTTGTTCGTGCCGTAGGTAATGTCACGGGCGTACATATCGAGCCTCTCGGTGCTGTCCATCTCGCCCTGGATCGCGCCGCTGCTCATGCCGAGAAATTCAAACAGCGGCGCCATCCAGTCCCGGTCCCGCTGGGCCAGGTAGTCGTTGACGGTCACCACGTGTACACCTTTTTTCTCCAGGGCGTTCAGGTAGCAGGCCAGGGTCGCCACGAGAGTTTTTCCTTCACCGGTCGACATCTCGGCGATCCGCCCCCTGTGCAGAGCCACCCCTCCCATGATCTGCACATCAAAATGACGCATCGGCGTACCTGTGGCCGTCCGCAGAACCCGGCGGGATGCCTCCCGGCAGACCGCGAAGGCCTCCGGCAGAAGATCATCAAGCGTCTCTCCCTGGGCGAGGCGGGCGCGGAACTCCTCCGTCTTACCTGCCAGGGCCTCATCGTCAAGCGCCTGCGTTGACTCCTCGAAACTGTTGACCTCGTCGACGACGGGCTGCAGCTCTTTCTTTACCCGGTCACCGCTGGAGCCGAATATCTTGGTAAGGATCTTGTTGATAAAATTGATCATGGTCTTATTCGCCGACCGGAACCTCTTCACCACCATCTTCATCCGCCTGTCGAACCGTGATGGCATCCCGGTCCGTCTCGAGCGTTCCGACCAGCTCCCCGATGGAGCCTGCGCCCAGCTCTCGAAGGGCTTCGCCGAGCCCTTCGATTATTTCCAGGGCGATACGCGGCCGAATAAACTGAACCGTACCGATCTGTACGGCGCTCGCGCCAGCGACTATAAACTCGAGAACATCATCGGTGTTCATAATTCCGCCGATACCGATGATCGGTATCTCACAATTCTGGGCCGCCAGCCACACCAGCCGCAAAGCCAGCGGCTTGATGGCCGGGCCTGAAAGCCCCCCGGTGATACCGCCAAGGCGGGGCCGCCGCTGCCTCCACTCGACCGCCATCCCGACGTAGGTATTGACCAGCGAAAGAGCATCCGCCCCGCCGGCCTCCGCGGCCCGGGCGATGGGAACCACATCGGTCACGTTGGGCGTGAGCTTGGCGATGATCGTCCGGCTGAAGTTTTCCCTGACCGCCTCGACCAGCCGGCGGGTCGCCTCGGGATCGACACCGAACTCCATGCCGCCGAGGGGACAATTCGGACAGGAGATATTCAGCTCAAGGGCGTCCACTGCGGACTCTGAATCGAGCCGCCTGGCCATCTCGACGTACTCATCGACGGTATCCCCGACAAGGTTGACTACCACCCGGGTATCGTAGGCGCTCATTCGAGGCAGGTAGGAGGGGTCGGAGATAAAGGCGTCGATGCCGGGATTCTGCAGACCAATGGAATTCAGCATTCCCGAGGCCGTCTCCCAGGTACGCGGCAGGGGATTGCCCTTGCGGGGTTCGAGCGAGATGCTCTTGCCTACAATCCCTCCATAAACCGATGGGTCGACAAAAGACTCGACCTCCTTCCCATAACCAAAGGTACCCGAGGCGCTGAGAATCGGGTTCTTCAGCTCGAGGGAGCCAAGCCGGGTTTTAAGAGTTTCAGCCATTGTGTACCAGCACGTCAAAAACCAGTCGCCTGTATGAAGGCAGGATTATAACACCACTCAGAGCCCCCTGAAACCGGCTGGAGAGCCTCGAAACGACCTTCCGGAGAATTCCCGGGAGCGGCCCGCCGGACGGCCCCTGCGCGGAAGCATGGAGGAGTGACCAGATGTTGTACATCCGGGCCGAAAAACTGTCCCGCCAACCTTACCGGTACGGCGGCCATCGTCCATTCCCGGCGAATCATGTATTCTTGTACATGAGTGAATTGAAGACCTACCTCAAGCTCTTCATCTCCTACCTCGAAATCGAGCGCGGGATGTCCTGGCATACACTCGATGCCTACAGGAGAGATTGTGGACGATTTATAGCTGGAATCGGTGATGATCTGCCAACGGAGCAGGACATCTTTGATTTTCTCATTGCCGAGCGCCAGCGAGGACGGGGTGATTCGAGCATCCAGCGCAGCCTCGCGGCCGTGCGCTCCTTCCTCAAGTTCCTGCTAAGGGAGGAAATCCTCGAAGAAAACCCGGCTCGCCATATCGAGACCCCCCGCAAAGGAAAATACCTGCCTGATGTCCTGGGTGAAGACGAGGTCACCCGGCTGATGGATGCCGTTGTTGAGCACCCTTCACGCTATTCTTTACGAGACCGCGCCATGATCGAGCTCCTCTACGCCTCGGGACTGCGGGTATCGGAAGCCTGCGGACTGCGATTGCAGGATGTGCGTTCCGACCAGGGAATCATTCATTGCAAGGGCAAGGGCAACCGCGAGCGGATCGTTCCCACGAGCAAGACCTGCCTGGACGCCATCGAGAACTACCGCCTCAAGGAACGCCCCGGATTGCTGAGAGAAGATGACGAGGAATTGCTCTTCCTCAGCCGCAGCGGACAGCGGCTGGGCCGGGAGGTGATCGCGGCCATGGTACGCAAATACGCGCTGCTTGCGGGAATCTCCAAGAAGGTCACCCCTCATACGCTGAGACACTCCCTCGCTACCCACCTGCTGCGAGGACGGGCCGATCTGCGAATCGTCCAGGAGATCCTCGGACACGTGAACGTGGAGACCACCGAGCTCTACACCCACATCGAAAAATCAGAGCTGAAGGAGCTCCACGCCGAGTTCCACCCGCGCGGCTGAATCAGGCTGGCGGATCTCCGCCGCCATCCCACCAGTCGGTGCCTCCGGAGTTCAGCAATCCGGCCGCCTCGTAGGCCTCGTAGCGATTCAGGATACGCCTGGCATAGGCCGCGTAGTAGCTGCGAGGATAGAGGCGAACCAGCCGCCTGAGCAGCGGCAGCGCCTTCTTCACCGACATCCGGCGCTCGACACAGACATAGGCAGCCCTGTAGAGCAGCCGCGCCTGCTCCGGCCCGGAATCAAGGCTGTCGGCCGCCTTGCGATACTCGGAAATGGCCGAATCAAGCGTTCCCAGGCGCAGGTAGGAATCCGCCAGGGACTCCCGGCGACGAGCGTCGAGGGGATTGTTCGCAAGCTGCCGCAGGTGCTCCTCTACCAGCTTCCACTCCTTCATGGGAGAAAATTCTCCTGGAGGCATCCCGGTGAGCCGGGAGCCGGTGAAGCCCGGGAAAAAAGTACCCGCCAGCCGACCGCTGTGAAAAACCGCTATGTAAATCCACACGGGAACATGGCAGAGCGCGCTGGCCAGGAAGAGAAAACCCTGGAAACCGAGATGGAACTCCATATAAAGCTCCCTCGAAGACACCACAAGGGCGGGAATAGCCGCCAGGAAGCTCATCAGCAGGGCTGAGAACTGGCACCAGGGATGTTCCCGAATCGTCCTCGAAGAACGAAATACCCACGCTGTGCAGATACCCAGCACAGCATATACGGAACATGCGATGACATAACCGGGGAGACTCATAGGATTACTGTAACCTCCTTCAAATCAATAAGCTACAGCCTTTAAGCGGCGGCTGCGACCCCGGCCCGGGCCGGCTGAGTTGACGATTATGGATTCTCGTCCTACTCTTAGATGGCGCGGAAAAAACGACCGCCCGCGGCTCCCAGAGGGGTAGCCCGGATCGATCGAGCGCGACTCTCCGGTACTGCCGGAAAGATTCAGCGCGGCGCCTATCAAGATCGCCCCCAACCCACGTTCCACGGGCTCATTCCGTTTGCAGGTTTGAGCCCTTTTTTTATGCCCTCAGTCCGCCTGCAGACAACGAGCCCAGAGGATCCCCTGTTCCTGCATGAGATCTTCGGCGACCGCCGCGAGCTTCTCTAGCTCGGGCGCATCCAGGTTGATGACCGAGAGCGCGGTACCTCCGCTGCGGTCGCGGCCAAGCGACATCGAGGAGATGTTCATCTCGTGAGAGGAGAGCACCTGGCCAATCGTACCGATCATTCCAGGCCGGTCCTCGTTGGCGGAAATCACCATCTGCCCCTCGAGCACCGCATCGAAATGATAGTTGTCGAGTGAGACAAGGCGTATTCCCTTGCGGCCGCGGATTGAGCCGCCAAGATTCCTCTCGCCGGAGCTATCGGTCAACTCGACGCGGATCATGTTGGCGAAGTAGCGGCTCCTGCCCTCGCTGGCCTCCTCGACCGCGAGACCCTGGTCGCGCGCCAGCGACCTGGCGTTGACCTGGTTCACCGGCTGCGAGCAGCGGTCACCGAGAAAACCAGCCAGCACCTTGGCGGTAACAAAGTTGCGGCTCTGGGGTTCGTCGAATATATCGCCGAAATACTTAACGATGATTCTCTTGGGATTGCCCTCGAGGAATTGGGCGTGCAGACGCCCAAGGCGGCGTCCAAGCTCACCGTAGGGATCGAGACGCTCGCGCAGATCCGGCTCCAGGAAGACCGCGTTCACCGGGCTGTGAAGCTTTCCCTGCTGAAGATAGTCAACGACAAGCTGGGCGGCGGAAACAGCGACGTTCACCTGGGCCTCGCGGGTCGATGCTCCGAGATGCGGAGTCACCACCACGGCCGGATGGTCGACCAGGTCCCTGTTCGTCGGGGGCTCCTGCTCAAAGACATCCAGGGCGGCTCCGGCTACCCGGCCGCTCTCGATCGCCTCGAGGAGCGCCGCCTCATCGACAATTCCGCCCCGGGCGCAGTTGACCACCCGCAGGCCTTCCCTGGCCCGCGACAGCACATCGGCTCCAATCAGGGCGCTCGTACCCTCGGTCTTTGGAACATGAACCGTGAGATAATCGCAGCGGGAGGCCAGGTCGCCAAGATCGGCGACCAGCTCAACACCAAGCTCTTCGGCCATATGCGGCGCGAGAAACGGGTCAAAGGCCAGGATCTCAAGCCCCAGGCCGGAACCCATATGCGCCACATGACGGCCGATTTTTCCGAAGCCGATGACCCCGAGAGTCTTGCCCTGGAACTCCACACCGACGAACCTGCTCCGCTCCCACTCGCCGGACTTCACCGATCGATGGGCCTCTGGAATGTTACGCGAGAGCGCCAGCATCATGGCGATGGTATGCTCCGCGGCTGAACGCGTATTCCCTTCCGGTACGTTCTGAACGACGACGCCCTTGCGGGTGGCGGCATCGAGATCAATATTGTCAACCCCGACGCCCGCTCGCACGACGAGGGACAGGGACTCTGCGGCCTCCAGCAGTTCGGAATCCACCTGCGTGGCGCTTCGGACGATAAGCGCATCGGCTGCGCGAACGGCCTCCAGCTTCTCCGAGACCGGAAGCCCCGGTCGATTATCAACCTTCAGGTCAGGGCAGCCGGAGAGAAACTCAAGCGCATCCTCACTGATCTTATCTGCGATGAATAATACCTTGCTCACGTCCCTGTCCTTGTTCCTGCTCGACTTTCCTGCCGCCCGCTCAAATTTTTCCGAAGGCCATCGTAACGTTGTGGCCGCCGAATCCGAAAGAATTGGTGATGAGGTTGTCGATGGCCGCTTCCCGGGGTTCGTTGGGAACGTAATCGAGGTCGCACTCAGGATCGGGAGTCTGGTAATTGATCGTGGGCGGCACTATCTGGTTTTTCAAGGCGAGGCAGCAGGCTACGCTCTCCGCCGCTCCGGAGGCGCCCAGCAGATGACCAATCTGCGACTTGGTAGAGCTCATCATGAGCTTGTCGGCATGATCACCAAAGGCCGCCCGGACAGCCCTGGTTTCCATCACGTCGTTAAGCGGAGTCGATGTTCCATGGGCATTGATGTACTGAATCTCATCCGGGTTCCTCCCAGCCTCCTTCAAGGCGATATGGATGGCCCGGGTCGCGTTGGTGCCTTCAGGCACCGGGGCTGAAATATGATAACCGTCATCTGTCATTCCAAGGCCGAGAACCTCGCAATAGATCTCAGCGCCGCGAGCCCGGGCATGCTCGAGCTCTTCCAGGACCAGGGCTCCGCCTCCTTCACCCATCAGGAATCCATCCCGGTCCAGGGTAAAGGGCCGAGAGGCCGTCGCCGGGTCATCATTTCGAGTCGACAGGGCGCGCAGGGAGCAGAAGCCGCCCAGCCCCAGCGGAGTGATCGCGGCCTCGGAGCCGCCGGTGATCATGACGTCCGACTCTCCGTGCTTGATGCTTCTAAAAGCCAGGCCGATAGCATGCTGCGCTGAAGCGCAGGCCGAGGCCACCGCGAAATTAACCCCCTGGATCGCGAAGCGAATGGCGATCTGCCCGGAGGCCGCGTTGATCATGAGCTTCGGAATGAAGTAAGGGCTGATTCGCCTGGGTCCCCGGTCAAGATAGACGTGATGGGTCGCCTCCATCTCGAGAAGCCCGCCAATTCCGGATGCCCAGATGCAGCCGACCCTGGTGACGTCTTCCTTCTCGAAATCGAGCCCACTGTCCGCCACCGACTGATCGGCCGAGACGAGGGCCAGTTGAATAAATCGATCGAGAGTTCGGGCAGCCTTGCCGCCGAGGTATTCGGCCGCATCGAAGTCCTTCACCTCGGCGCCAATATGCACCTGGAAGGCCTCGGTGTCGAAGGCCTCGATGACATTGGCCCCGCTCTGGCAGTCCAGCAGGGCCTGCCAGAATTTCTCGACTCCGGTTCCGATAGGAGTCGAGGCTCCCAGCCCGGTAACAACAACACGTCGACTCATGACTCTGAAATAATCTCTGCCCGCTTTAAAAAAAACTGGTTCAGTGCCTGGATCCCGAAAGGGCGCCTCGGTGAGGCCCAGTCGCGATCCCGGCACCGGGAACCAAAAAATAGAACGGGGTCAATTCGTGACTTCTCAGCGAATCAACCAGCGTCTTCAGCATCTCCGGGAGGGGAAGGGGGAGCATCTCCGCCAGCATCTCCGCCGTCGTCTCCGCCAGCGTCTCCGCCGTCGTCTCC
>CAJWMA010000025.1 GCA_913042995.1 uncultured bacterium
CACCTTCGGCGGCTTGACCCACCTGACGTTCGGGCCTCCCAGCTGGGCGCCCTTATCGACCAGGGCGGTGTCGGTCGGATAGAAGACCGCTCCCTCGGTTTTAGAGAGGATGCGCACCTTCGCATGAACGGTGGAATCGTTTTCATTGATCCGGATGACCAGGGATCCACGGGGAAAGGGCACCCCGCCAAGAACCAGCGGCTCATCGCTGACATGAACCCGCACCCCCGCATTGAGGAGATCGCTGAGAACTCCGGGAAGTTCATCCGCATCACCCCGAACGAGGTAGGCCACCTTGGCAAGCCCGCCGCCGCGAACCTCGCCGCCCTCCACCGGGTTGAACCTGTAGGCATCCTGTTCAGCACCGAGCTTGACGGGATCACTGACGACCTTCACCTCCCCCTCGGCGGCGAGACATTCGGTCCCCCAGGCCAGGGGCAGCGACCAGGCCGTCACATCGTAGATCTCGTCATCCAGCCGGTTAAGATGACGTGTGAGTTGACGCTCAATAAAATCTTTCCCCATGTCGGTGTGCCGGTCCAGGAGAGTTCGCGCCAGGCGTCCGGCCGGTTGCTCTAGCGACACATGATAGCTGCCAATGGGAACGGCAACCTCGCCCGCGGTCCCCTCCAGCATTCTACGGGCCTGGACGAAAAGAGGCTCCCTGACTCGCTGAACCTCGATACTGTTTCGCTGCAGCAGCCTCACCAGGCGCGCAGCTCGCTGCGGGCTGCCTGACTCGAGGATGAAGTAATCCCGCAGGCCGCTCTTCCTGATCAGGCTGGCGGCGTCCTCACGAACCCTGCGATGGTCCCGGAGCAGGGCCTCCCGGTTTTCGAGCACGGACTCAAGGGTAGCTATTCCGCTTACGTAGTGATTCCTCACAGCCGAGGAATACCGCAGGAGACGCTCATCATCCCGGGCCACCACCAGGCCTCTCACCCCCGCCTGTTCCCAGAGGATTCCAAGGGAGCCCTGCAGGGTCGGCCAGCTGTCACCATAGCCCGGATAGAAGAGATCGAACATCTCGCGGGTCGAGTAGGAGAAACCGTAGAAATCAAAAACCCCAGCCTGGTATTTCCCGATGCGCTCAAACCAGTCCTTCTGCACGGGAAGAATCCACCGGTTGATCGGGTCTGTAGCCGGCGGGAAAAAATAGGTGCTGTTGCGGCCCATCTCATGCGCGTCGACAAAAACCTGCGGCTGCCAGCGGGAGAAAGCCAGCGCCTTCCTGCCGGCCTCCACCTGGCTCTGAAGATACCAGTCCCGGTTGAGATCGAAGAGGTAGTGGTTGAAACGGCCGCCGGGCCAGCGCTGGGCGTGCTCGGAAGCCAGGGGCTCGGGGCTCGGAGCGACACCTCGATTCTCCCTGTGAAAATTCACGAAACGGTCCCTTCCATCCGGGTTCTGGAGCGGATCGATAATCACCACCAGTTTCTCGAGCAGTTCCCGGGTTTCTTTCCTCAGGTCGGCAAGGAGATGGTAGGCCGTCAGCAGGCCCGCATCCGTTCCAGATGATTCATCTCCATGAACACTGTAGCTCAGCCAGACGATGGCGGGATGCTCCTTGAACAGCTTGTCCACCTCGGCCTCGGTGCCGCGGCGCGGATCGCTCAACAGGATGTTGTTCTCGCGAATCTCTTCGAGCCTCTCGATATTGGCGGCAGATGAGATGGACAGGTAATAGAGCGGCCGCCCCTCGTAGCTGGTGCCGTATTTCTTGAGACTGGAGCGGAAGGGCGCTGCCCGCGCCAGGTCCTTGATATAGCGTTCGACCTCTCCATGGCTGGAGACTTCCTCGCCCCAGGCATGTCCGACCACCTGCTTGAGGGTAGGGATTTTCCTGTCGGGTTTCAGCTCCGCCAGCGGCAATGTGGCCTCAGAACTCTTGCGCACGGGAGCGGTTTCTGCATCCTGTGCAGGGAGGAAATACCCCGACAGCAGGCATGACAAAACAACCGCCAACTCGATAATGAGTTTTGGGTACCGCATGATGTGTTGACTGTTTTCCTTTCAGAACCCTCGAAAGAGATAATTATCTCACCTCTGAATTGCCAATCCACGCCATTTCTCGCGGTGAAAAGGACGGGGTCATGAAACCTAACACGAAAATAGAGAGAGAAGAGGTAAGCCCATGAAAGATTCAGAGACCACCATCGAAGACCTTCGCAGCCTGGTGGCTCAATTCGTCAGGGAGAGAGACTGGGAGCAATTCCACGATCCCAAGAATCTCGCAATGTCGATCGCCATCGAGGCCGCCGAGTTGATGGAACATTTCCAATGGGACAGAAACGACCAGATTCCAGGCCTTTTCAGCGAACAGGGCAAGCGCGAGGAGGTCGAAGAAGAGCTTGCCGATGTCCTCTGCTACTGTCTCTCGCTGGCCAATCATCTCGATATCGACCTCTCCGAATCGATCGAAAAGAAGATGGTCAAAAACGCCGCGAAATACCCTGGTGAAGAATACCGGGGACGTCACAGCTAGTCTGGTAGAGGGCATCGAGCCCCCCCGACCGGGGTAAAATAAACCTAATAAATCTCTCACAAACTTTTATTGACAGCCTCCGGATCGTGGTGGCTAATTGACTTTCTGAAGACATTCCGGGGTTTTTCCCGGGGTCTATGGTTGTTGGACTTCTTCAGGAGAACGATGGGGCAGGTAACTCGAAATGTGAACTGGGGACGGGAGATCAGTAGTGGGCCATCAAAAAGGCTCCGCGGCTTTATCTCCCCAACTGTTTTTATTCCGAAACTCGCCGAGAACTCCTCCTGCTGGAAGTCCTGGGGAAAGTTTTGAAACGGTATCAAATGGAATCTGCCCGTGCTCTTGGGAGGATTGCGCGGATTAACGTACTTATTCATATCTTCAGTTGTGGTTTTTTTTCAAGAGGAGGTCAAATTCAGATGCTGAATTCGATCATAAGTTTTACGGGCGGAAGAAGCGCCGCCCAACGAATGGGGAGACAGGCAGGGGTTTGCGCCCTGGTCGCGCTCCTTTCGCAGGGGTTCATCTCGACAGCGACAGCTACCGATGAGCCCGGCGCGGAGGCGCGGCCCGAAATCGTATTTGTCTCCAGGCACCTCGGAAACTCTGAGCAATCCGAACGTGACTCGGTGGTGCGTACCGCCAGCCGCGGACAGCTCCAGGCCATTGACTCGAACGGAGGAATCCGAACGCTCGTCGATGCCAGGCTCAACATTAACGACCAGTCGATTCCGGTTGACGTCATGGATCCCGATGTTTCCTACGATGCCACTCACGTGGTTTTCTCCGGGTTCTCTTCGGTAGAGAACGGCTGGAGGATCTTCGAGGTCCAGGTCGATGGCTCCGGCCTTCGCCAGCTCACGCATGATCTGCGCGAGGTCGATCTCGAGCAGTTCGGCGACAACGCTGAGAGGTTCCTGGGTCACGACGACCTCGACCCCTGTTACCTTCCCGATGGCCGTATCTGTTTCGTCTCGACACGCTACCCTGAGACGGCTCCCGACGGAAGAAAACGGGCAACCAACCTCTACGTCATGAACGCCGATGGCAGTGACATGCACAGGATCACCACAGAACGGTTCGGCGCTGACACGCCTACCGTCGACCCCTCGACCGGCCAGATCGTCTATTCACGCTGGTGGAGGACTGCCCAGCTCATCGAAGAAGGGACAGGTGAAGAACCCGAACCGATTCGTCCGGGATCGCCCGGCTACGTCATCGAGAGCGAAGGGGAGGAAATCGCGCCCGGCGTCTCGCTCCCGACACCTGTCGATGCGAACGCTCTGCGGAACGTCGACTCTGAGGAATTCCCTGGCGTCAACAGCTGGTTCCTGTCCAGCGTAAACCCGGATGGAACCGGACTCGAGATGTTCTCCGGATTCCGCCTCGATCGCGAGGAGAGCCAGGCCTACAGGCCCAGCTTCACGCGCGATGGAAGAGCCCTCTCGCTCTTTATCCCCGTCACGCCGGTGATTGGCGAGCCCGCTCCCTTTGGAGTCAGGCTCTACACCCGCGGCGCGGAAAAACCCGAAGCGGTTGGCGGCCCCCAGGCTTTCCCCGGGCAGACCCTCGACCGCGAGATCCCTCTTCTTCCGAACCTGCCGCCTTTCCCGGGAGTCCCGGGCGAAGAGCTCCCTCCGGATTTCTTTGAGCTCGTCGAGCAGGAAGCCGCGGAAGAGGTCCAGTTCTCCTACGAGAGTGCGGTTGAATTGCCCAATGGCAGCCTGCTTGTCAGCGCCGCCCCGGTCCAGGCTGTCACCGAGGAAGGACTGCCGCGGGCTCGCCCCTCCCAGTTCGACCTCTACGTCATGGAGGATCCGTCGGCTGAGAATGCCGAGGCCACGATGAGGCCGCTGCTCGAGCGCAGGCGTACAGCCGAGCTCGATGCGACGCCGATTGTCGTTCGCGCGCTGCCTCCCGTTATCCGGGACCTCGCCACCGACAGGCTGACCAACGATATTCCGCAAACAGCTGAAGAGGCCGCTCGTTTAAACGGCACCTTCCGTTTCATTGTCGAGAATATCCACTTCAACGCCCCTGTCGACTTCAACGTGCCTTCCTCCCCGCCGATCGGGCAGGACCTGGCCATCGAATTTTACATGGCCCCCCAGGGCAGCAGCACCGAAGGCAACGACGAGCCTGTCCTGATCCATCGCGAAGAGATTGGGCCGGATGGAAGAGTCGAAGCCGAGTTGCCCGCGGGCGTTCCGCTCTTTGAAGTCATCCGTACTCCCGAGGGTGATCTCGCCCAGGGTCGCGACGGACAGGTCTTCCATGTCGGCGGTATGAACTTCGGACGTGAACACCGCACGGCTCGCTGTGTTGGTTGCCACGCCGGACACACCATGGTCGACGTACCGCAGGATGCCAGGGAGCTCAGGTTTACCAACCTGGCCCCGAGCGCCGCGATTCGCGCCAGCTCCGCCTTTGGTCGCGTACCTCCTCAGCGGCCTCTTCCTGATGTCGTTGACGCTGAGAACGAGATCATCGGACTGCCCGGGATCGTTCCCGGCGCCGTACCGGCCATCTTCCCGCCCCAGAACCTTGTCGACCGTTCGACAATGGCGATGGGCAACGAGTGGGTAGGCGCCGGAAGCCGAACCAATAGCATCGTCCAGATGCGTTGGCCGGTCCCGGTCCGTGCGCGCCAGCTCGTGGTTCACGCTCCCGGCCAGGGTCCCGAAGTGGGAATCTTCGGCGAGCGCGACCAGGAGATCCGTGGATTCGTTATCGAGACGACCCTCGCAGGAGAGACCGTCGAAGAACGCGTCGTGCGCCGCAGACTGACCTCGGGCAACCGGATCACCATCGAGCTCGATCTGGAACGCCCATTCGATGGACTGACCCTGACCATCGCCCAGCGGGATGTTGTCGGACTGTACGAGGGCGAGGCTGGTCCCGCGCTCTCTGAGATCGTTGTCAACGGTATGGTTGACTCGGCCTCCACGGTTCCGACCGCGACCTTCCGCCGCGGCGATGCCAACTGCGACGGCAGCCTGAATGTCACCGATGCTATCGTCGTTCTCAGCCACATGTTCACCAACGGAAGTGACCTGTGCTGTGAAATGTCAGCCGACACCAACGGCGACAACACCCTGAACCTGACCGATCCCGTCTACTTCCTGAACTACCTGTTCAGGGCCGGCGGACAGATCGCGCCTCCTGGTGAGGACTGCGGTACGGTCGAGCAGGGCGCTCTTTCCTGCGACATCCAGGTCTGTCCCTGATGGAGCCTGATGTTTAGCGGCGATTTCCCGGGTCCCGTCCTCGCGGGGCCCGGGCGATCGTTCGCCTTGTTCCCTCCCAGGGATCTACCTCTGGATCCTCAGCGTGGCGATCACCGGATCATGATCGCTCACTTGTGAGGCGAACTCGCTATTGACGTGGACAATGTCAACCTGCGCGCCTTGCGCCAGCGCCCCGGTCACCAGGATATGGTCAAGAGCCTGCGAATTCCCCTGGAAGTTGTAGGTGTAGCGTTCGGTGGGGGGAAGAAGCTCCAACAGGTTCTGCAGTCCAGCCTTACCCTTGCCAGCGCTCTTCAACGGCTCCTCGAAGGGGAACTCGTTGAAGTCTCCCAGGACAACAACCCGGGCCCCGGGGACTGCAGCTACGATCCCATCGACAACTGAGCTCACCAGGCTGAACTGGGCCACCCTCCTGTCGAAGCCGCCATTCTTCGGCGGCTGCATGCTGCCGTACATTGGCGGGCTGCCGAACTTGGAGGAGAAATGGTTGTTGATGACAAAGATACTCGACTCACCAAAGCGGAACTCACAAAACAGGGACTTCCTGCTGGACTCGAAAGCAGGCGAGCTGCCCCCCAGCCGAGATGGACTCGGCGGCTGACCCTGCTTGAGCTCTTTGCGGGCGACCAGCTTCAGCCTTTCTGGGTTAAAAAGAAAGCCTACGCGAATATTGCCTCCAGGTTGCCCCCCATCCTCCCCGTCTCCCGGATTGAGCTGAACAAATTCGTAGCCGGGGCCCCCAGCTGACCTGATGGCTTCCACCAGGGCCCTGAAGCTGTCACCTGCATCCGCCCCCCCCTCCTTGCCGGGACCATCATTGTCCTGTATCTCCTGCAGGGCCAGGAGGTCGGGCGCCTTGAGATTAACGACAATCTGGGCCGCAAGCTTCCCGGAACGTTCCTTATCAACCGCGGAGAAATTCAGCACATTATAGGAGGCCAGGCTCAGTTGGCCCTGCCCAGCGCTGAGACTGGTCATCTCGGGCATCAGCCCCCGGTCTTCATGGCCGGGCGCATCGAGGAGCTTGAGCGCGAAGTTTCCAAAGCTGTAATCGAAAACACCACGGACTCCTGTCAGGACGTCCCCCACATTCCACTGATGAGGGCTGCCCACCTGGAGCTTAATCCTCTCAGGGTTCCTGTCGTCGCTACGCAAAAGGAGACCTCCGCGCGGAGTCCTGGGACCAAAATCACCCCCGCCGCCAGGGATAACCCAGACCTCGGAATACTTATTCGAGGGACCGACAACAACAGCCTCGTTGATCTCAACAAGCATCCCTTCAAGGCTCTCATAAAAATCAAGGCCATCCTGGCCGGGATCAAAAGGAGTCGCCGGATTTTCCGGCTCACCAGCTACGGAGTCGTTGTCGATGATCTTCCCTGGCGGAAGGCGCCCACCAGCGGCAATCGACACAAAATCCGGAAGCGGCCGTTTCGAGGAGATAGGCCGCACCTCCGTCGCCTCGATCCCGGTCATGGGCAGATTGCCTGTTTTCCTGCCGCCGGGATAATATTCCGTCACCTTACCGAAAACCGAGACCCGGTCTCCCCTGGCCGGAACCATTCCGTCTCTCCCGACATAAACTCTCAATGCTTCAGAAGTGGAGTCATCCCTGTCAGGATCAGGGTCCTGCAGAAAGAAATGATCCTTACCCGTGAAGGTAACAATTCCGACAACACCTGAAACCTGCCGGCCATCATAGGGAGAGCGGTGCGCCCGGCCCTGGATCTCGTGTATCCGCACCCCGCCCGGCTCGGGCAAGCCTCCGCAGGAAGAAGTGAGCGCCGTCATCACAAGGCAGGCCAGGACGCCCATCAGCAAAGACACTCCAGTCCTGAATAATCGTTCACGCATCACTCACCCACCCTCACCCCTGCATGATCCCGTTAATCTCCTCCTGGTCAGCCACTGCCGGCAGGCTCCAGTCCTCCTCGTAGCCGAAAACCTCGCGCACAGTCCTCGACCCGAATCTGTCATCGAGAAGCTCAAAGTGTTCGGGGACCACCAGGGCCGGATGCCTGACACCGCAGGCTCTGCTGAGCTGGAGAATCTCTTTTCGAAGAGCGACGACGTAGTTGGCCAGGCGGTGGGCCTTGGCCGTTGGATCAAGCCCCCGCATCAGCCACTTCGACTGGGTCGCCACGCCCGTAGGACAATGCCCCGTATGACAACGCTGCGCCTGGATGCAACCCACCGCAAGCATCGCCTCCCGGCCGACATTGACCATGTCGCAGCCCAGTGAGAAGGCCAGCATGGCGCTGTCGGGAAAGCCCAGCTTCCCGGAACCGATGAAGACCACATCCTGATGCAGCTCCCGCTCGGCAAACTCCCTGTAGACCCGGCTCATACCAATCTTGAAAGGCATGGCGACATGGTCGCTGAAAACCAGGGGGGCAGCGCCCGTGCCTCCCTCTCCCCCATCAACTGCTATAAAATCCACTCCTCGATCGGTCGTCGCCATCAGATGCGCAAGGTCTCTCCAGAACGAAATCTCGCCGACGGCCGACTTGATCCCGACCGGCAGACCGCTTTCCTCTGCCAGCTCTTCGATAAAATCAAGCATCTCATCAACGTTGCTGAAGGCCGTATGCGACGAGGGGCTGTGACAATCCTCACCAAGAGGAATCCCGCGGATCTCGGCTATCTCGGGGCTGATCTTGGCGGCAGGGAGGAGCCCGCCAAGACCGGGCTTGGCTCCCTGGCTGAGCTTGATCTCGATCGCACGGACAGGCCCCTTGGAACAGGTCTCCAGGAACCTCGACTTGTCAAAACCCCCATCGGATGCCCGACAGCCAAAGTAGCCGGTGCCGATCTGCCAGATGAGCTCCCCGCCCTTCAGGTGATAGGGAGAAACTCCTCCCTCGCCAGTGTTGTGCAGGCAACCGCAGATCTCCGAACCACAGTTCAGAGCCTCGACCGCGGCGGCGCTCAGCGAACCGAAGCTCATCGCCGAGATGTTGACGATCGAGCCTGGACGAAACGCTTTCTTTCGGCCGCGTGAGCCTCCGAGAACCTTCGCGCAGGGCAGGGCGTAGAGGCTCCCCTTGGCTCCTTCGCCCGCCCGCTCTTCCCTGACGGGAAAGGCGCTTTGCTTGATAATGAGATAATTAGGTGATTTCTCAAGATCATCATCTGTCCCGAAACCAAAGTAATTATTCTGCTTCTTGGAGGAGGCGTAAACCCAGCGGCGCTGGTCCCGGCTGAAGGGACGCTCCTCATTGTCGTTGGTTACGATGTACTGTCGCAGTTCAGGTCCCACCATCTCGAGGAGATAGCGCAGGTGCCCGATGATCGGAAAGTTACGAAGGATCGCATGGTTCCTCTGCAGCAGGTCGTAGACCCCAACCACGAGGAATAGAAGAACAATGCTGAGTGCGACAATAGACCACATGAACGGGAATCCCGGATGCGGAGATGAACTTAACCAACTTACTAGATAGAATCCTATCGCACCTATGGGTCCATGTTTCAATCTCTATTTATTTTCTTATTCGTCCGTGAAGGCCGAAAACCGCTCCATGCGTATTCCAGCCATCATCCTGTTCGGATTGTTAGCGTTCCCCGGTTGCTCTCGCTCGCCAGAAGAATCACAGCAGAACAAAAAAGAACCCTCCCTGTCCGCGCCCGCCAAAAATACCGGAATCCGTTTCAAGCGCGCCCGGGTCTTCTTACTTTCGGATTCCGACCGCAAAAGCCCTGAGCACCTGCTGGCCCCGATCATCGTCCATGAGACAGGAATCAACGCCGCGGCTAAACAGCCGGGCTGGACCGGCGGCAAAGAAAAAGAACGGCGGGTTTATCTTCTGCGTTCCGAGGTAGAGATCAACGGCGCACCGCATCCCCAATTCGCCTACTGCTGGCATTACGAAACACCTGGCCGGCCCGCGAAAATCCTCCGTATGACGCTCGATTCAAGCGGCTACCCGGCCATCTTCGAGGTGCTTACCGGCACTGGCGAACTTACGGCCCTGTATGCATCCAGAGGCCTGGAAGATGCGGCGGCGAAGGAGCAGGCCGCTGTATTGCCCGGAAAGCAATACAGCATCGAAGGGGACTCCGAGATCAAGGTCACCGGGCTGGTTGAAGACGGTCCTGTAGCGATGGGCCCCCTGGTCTATGTCGCGGCCGGCGATCGACGGATCGTCTCCTTGAACTGCCGCTGCAGCCCATCCAGAATCGACAGGGCCGATGACAGCCTCAGCTACGAACTCATCACCCCTGGCGGGTCGATTCCAGCCAGAGCTGAATTCGCAGCCAAGCTACCAACGTCGGAGGAGGCTCTCCGCGCTCTCAGGATTCCGCAGGATTTCTGATAAACCGGTAATCAGCTTTTCTGTCCTAACTACTTATATTGCCGAGATTAAGAAATTGTCTTTGCGGATGTACGAGTTTTTTTGACGGCAGAAAAGTCAGCCCACAAGGACTTTACAGTCACTCTCGAAGTGTTAGACTGTGGGACTCCACTCAGGTGGAGCCACACCCCCGGAACCCGAAGTGGCCGGGGGGTACCGTTTTCCCAGAGGTATTTCCCGAAAGGACAGGTCCTCATGCCCAGGTACACCAAATTCTACTCTCAGGCCAAAGTCGGCACCAAGATGGCCAACGGCAAGATTTACGTCGACTACAAAAGTACCGATGAACTTCGCCGTCTTCTTACCGCCAACGGCAAGCTGTCATCACGCCAGCGCACGAAGCTGAGCTCGATGGTGCAGCGCCACGCCGCCACGGCCGTGAAACGCGCCAGGTATATGGCGCTCCTGCCCTACGAAGGCGACAATCGCTAAGACCTGCCCGCGGAGGTCACCCACAGCGCCCTCCGGCTCTGAAGATCCGCCTACCCGATGGACCTGCTGCGCGTCCTGCAGCCTCAGTACGCCTTGGCGAAATCAGTACGCCTTGGCGAAAACTGTCAAACGGCTACCCGGCTTGCCGGTGAAGATGCACTCCCCGAGATTTCCCGCTTCGTCGACCGGGATACAGCGGGGCGTCACCTTCAATTCCTTGAGAAGGGCTTCACCACCGCCGTCGTCAGCGAAATGGGAAAGCGCGAAACCGCCGGCGAAGCCTCCCTCTGCCTCGCTGGAGAAAAACTCCCTGAACTCATCGAGGTTGTCGATGGTCCGCGTACGGTCCTCGCGAAACTTGAGGGCCTTGTCATAGAGGCTCTTCTGGATCTCACCAAGGATTTCAGGAACGCGGGTGACAAACTCCTCCCGGGAGACTCCACTCTTGTCCTTCGGACTGAAATCTCGCCGTCCCATGAAGACGGAGTCCGATGCGATGTCCCGCGGCCCCACCTCGAGCCGAATTGGAACGCCCTTCTTGATGTGCTGCCAGACCTTCTCCCCACCCCTGATGTCCCTGTCGTCCAGTTCAACGCGAACCTTC
Source organism: uncultured bacterium (assembly GCA_913042995.1). Classification (GTDB taxonomy): domain Bacteria; phylum Planctomycetota; class UBA8108; order UBA8108; family UBA8108; genus UBA8108. The sequence continues at coordinate 11,122 of CAJWMA010000025.1, forward strand.
CCGTCATCGTATTCACGAGCCTCGACCTCGGCCTTCAGCTTTTCGCAATAGCCCAGCACCTCCGAACGTTCATCGTCCCCCCGGAAGATCGGAATGATCACTACATGCCTGGGAGCCAGCCGCGGAGGCAGCACCAGCCCGTCATCATCGGAGTGAGTCATGATGAGACCTCCGATCAGCCTTGTCGAGACGCCCCAGGATGTGGTCCAGGCAAAAACCTCCTGGCCCTCCTGGTTGAGAAAGTTGATCTTGCAGGCCTTGGAGAAATTCTGCCCGAGGAAATGCGAGGTTCCCGCCTGCAGGGCCTTGTGATCCTGCATCATAGCCTCGATGGAGTAGGTGTTCACGGCGCCCGGAAAACGTTCATCCCTGGTCTTCTCACCCTTCACCACGGGCATCGCCATGTACTCTTCGGCGAAACGCCCGTAGAGATCGAGAATCGCCTCGGTCTCTTCAACCGCCTCGGCTTCCGTGGCGTGAACCGTATGCCCCTCCTGCCAGAGAAATTCCGCGGTGCGCAAAAAGAGCCGGGTCCGCAGCTCCCAGCGAACCACGTTGGCCCACTGGTTGATCAGGATCGGCAGATCCCGATAGGACTGAACCCACTTGGAATAGGTCTCACCGATGATCGTCTCGCTGGTAGGCCTGACGATCAGGGGCTCCTCCAGTTCGCCTGCCGGCCTCAACCCTCCCTCGGGATCCGGCTCGAGACGATGATGGGTAACAACAGCGCACTCCTTCGCGAAGCCCTCGACGTGCTCGGCCTCCCTTTCCAGATAGCTCATCGGAATAAACAGAGGGAAGTAGGCGTTGACGTGCCCGGTCTCCTTGAACATCCCATCAAGAACGCCCTGCATGTTTTCCCAGATGGAATAGCCCCAGGGCTTAATCACCATGCAGCCTCGCACCGGCGACACCTCGGCGAGATCCGCGGCCTTGATGACCTGCTGGTACCACTCAGGGTAATCTTCCACTCGCATCGGGGTGATGGCGTTCTGCTGTTTCTTAGCCACTGCTCTTATCCCCGAGGCTGCCCTCGTGATCCGTTATCCAATCAATCTGCCTGGAATCCTAAGAAACCCGACTCGACCGAACCTGCTGGTTCAGCGCCTTCAATCAAAGAAGCCCGATCAGCTTTGGCCGACCGCGGATTGTTTCTTCCTTGTGGCTGGCTTGACAATTCCAGCCTTCACCAGGGTAGCGTAGGCTCCGTTCTTGGTAACCGTACGCAATGCCCGGGTAGAAAGACGAACGCGAACCTTCCGGTTCAGTTCGGGAACCCAGATGGTCTTCCACTGCAGGTTGACCTTGAACTGGCGTTTGGTTTTGCCAGTGGTTCTCAACCCGACTCCACCCTTGGCCTTGGGTACACCCCTTCGAGCGTATTTATGGCCGGAGGCCGTCTTTTTACCTGTTACCTGACAGACGCGACTCATGGTCGTCACTCCTACTGTCTCAACTATTGAAGAATCGACTCTTGTACTTCATGAAGCCCGGTGATGCAAGAGTTTACGCCTTTTGAATGCGCTTAAATCACCCCTGAAAACAGCTTCAGACCGGCCGCTCTGCCGTCCATCCCCAACCTTTCAAAAGTGTTTGGATTTTAATGACTTAGAGCAACGCTGGCACCATCCGAAAAAATTCATTCCGGCGGGAGTTCAGGCCGCGCCCTCCATATCCGAATCAAACACCCTTACATTCCCCCAGTTAGCCTTCTGCTCCTCGATGAAGCTGAGATGATCCGGGGCTTCCTGGTAGGCGTCATGGCTGGCCTTATTGTCAAAAACAACCTGCAGGGCAACGTCGAAATCCCTGTCGTTCACCTCCCGGGCCAGTTCGGGATTCAACCGACCCGCCGCAAAAAAGATAACCCCGGGATGATCGCAAAGATATTTCTTACAGGCTCCGACCAGGCAATCGACCGCCTCTGGCGAATTATCGTTCAAGGCGAAATAGACGTTATGCGCAAGCATGTGGATCTCCAATCGTATTTCTCAGTGTTCTGGAAAACCGAAACTTAAACGAGCAGGGCGCTCTAATGCAACAGCCTGCTCGGCGATCTCTCCAAAACGAGCCGGTACTTCGCTATGATCTGTAGACTCTGAAACCATCCTTTTCCAATCCGGCCCAGCATGAAAATCAGCGCCTGGCTAACCCATCCCGAGATTCCCTGCTTCAACCTCACGAAGAAACAGGCGGAGTCCATCGAAAGGTCCATCGATGAGGCCCAGGTGAAGATCTGCCGGGACAGGGATGAATTTATCGATTCTCTCGAAGAAAGTGAGATCGTGCTGGTCTGGACCTTCCTGCAGGAATGGTTTGACCTGGCCCCCGGGCTCAGATGGGTCGTAACCCCCGCGGCTGGCCGCGACTACTTCCAGGTTGAAGCCCCCGATGGAATCCAGATCGACTACTGCAGCTTCCATGGTGAGATCATCGCCGAAACCGTCATCGGAATGCTGCTGTCTCACTGCCGCGGCCTGCGGGAAACCGAGCTCCTCAACAAGGAGAGCCCCTGGCCGAGAAGAGACCTTGCCAGAAAGCTCGTACGGCTGCGTGGATCTCGGCTGACCATTCTCGGTTTCGGAAACATCGGCACCTGGATCGCGAAGCTCGCCAAACCCTTCGGGGTTCAAGTAACAGGGATCCGCCGCAGGAAAGGCGTCTCTCCTGAATTCTTTGAGGCTGGCGATGAGGTGCTCGGGGTCGAAGGCCTCGATACCGCCCTTCCCACTACAGACCACCTGGTCCTTGCCCTGCCCTCAGGGGAAGAAACCGACCAGATCATGAATGAAAGACGCCTTGGCCTGCTCCCGGAAAACGCGACGATCTCAAATATCGGCAGAGGGAACGCCGTTGACGAAGCCGCCCTGGCCGCGGCCCTCCAGGAAGGCCGACTGGCCGCCGCCTGGCTCGATGTATTCCATAATGAGCCTCTCGAAGAAGACTCTCCCCTGCGCTCCTGCCGCAACGCGTTCATCATGCCCCACTGCTCCGCTGTCTCGCCAAACTACCTGGAGTTGTTTTGCGCCGAGTTCATCGAAAAATTCAGGGCGCGCAAGGACCTGTAGGCTCCAGGCTCAGGCGAGAAGTTCCCTGACCACCCGGCCCTCGACATCGGTCAGGCGGAAATCCCGTCCCTGGAATCGGCGCACAAGCCGCTTGTGATCAAGCCCGAGGCAATGAAGGATCGTGGCGTGGAGATCATGCACATGGACCTTATCCTCCGCCGCGAAGTAGCCGTACTCATCGGTCTCCCCGAAGGTAAAGCCCGGCTTGATTCCTCCCCCTGCCATCCAGACGCTGAAACCATGCGGATGGTGATCCCTTCCATAGTTCCTGCCGCCTCCCTGGGCCATTGGAGTCCGACCGAATTCTCCGCCCCAGACCACCAGCGTCTCATCGAGCAATCCCCGCGACTTGAGATCGACCAGGAGCGCGGCGGCTCCCTGGTCAACCGCGGCGCATTGGCGCCGATGATCCTTCTCTATCGTCGCGTGCTGGTCCCAGCCCGTGTGGTAGAGCTGCACGCAGCGAACCCCCTGTTCCACCAGCCTCCTGGCCAGGAGACAGTTATTGGAAAAAGACACCTGGCCTGGCTTCGTCCCGTAGAGCTCATGCACGCTCTGTGGTTCCTTGCTGATATCCATCAGCCCGGGAACGCTTGACTGCATCCTGTAGCCAAGCTCGAAGGCCTCGATCCTGGTCCTGATCTCAGGGTCGCCAACCCGGTCATAATGACGGCTGTTCATCCAACCAAGCAGGTCCAGTTGGCGACGGCGAACCCCGGAATCCACACCAGGCGGATTGGACAGAAAGAGCACGGGATCTCCCTTTGAACGGAACTGAACACCCTGGTGGCGGCTAGGAAGGAAACCGCTCCCCCAATAGTTCGTCAGCAAGGGCTGAAGCTTGACCCCGGACACCAGCACCGTGTAGGCGGGAAGATCAGAATTTTCACTGCCAAGCCCCCAGGATAACCAGGCTCCCATCGAGGGCTTGCCAAAGGTCACAAAGCCGGTGTTCATCATGGTCACAGCCGGGTCATGGTTGAAGGTGTCTGTGTGAAGAGACCGGACCACCGAGATTTCGTCGGCCACCCTGCTGAGCCTTGGCAGAAGCTCGGATATAACCGTGCCCGACTTCCCGCGAGGAAGCAGCTTGAAAGGGGAGCCCTTCATCCTGGGTTCACCGCTTTTGATCATCGCGAATTCGTGGTTGCCGATGATTTCTTTCGGTATCGGCTTGCCGTCCAGTTCCCGCAGAAGCGGCTTGTCATCAAAAAGATCGACGTGCGAAGGACCGCCTGACATGAAAAGGCTGATGACCCGCTTGGCGCGGGGAGCGAAATGAGGAGCGCGCGACTTCCCCTTTTCGTTTTCAGCCCCGCCCAGCAAAGATGCCAGCGCGGCGGATGCGGCGAAGCTTCCGCCGCCGCAAAGAAAACGGCGGCGGGTCAATTCTTCGCGGATTGCGACAGCTGCGGGATTCGTGAGCATCGGCGACCTTCAGGGCATAGTTCCAGAGACGAAGGCTCCCGAATAAAGGAGACAGCGGGAGCTTTCGTTACGCTGCGGAGTGTAGCAAAATAGTAACCAACTGGTGAATGGCATTCGATCGACACCTTCAAGAAAACGAAAGACCGACATGAAAAACAATCATCTGCTGATCTTCTCCGGACTCCTGTTCGCGACCTTGCTGGCCTCACCCCATGCGGCCGCCTCGAACTGGCCTTCCTGGCGTGGACCCAACGGCAATGGAACCAGCCCCGAAAAGAACCTCCCTGCCAAGTGGAGTACGACTGAAAACGTCGCCTGGAAAATCGACCTTCCCGGAGCAGCTGGCGCGACCCCCGCCATCTGGGAAAACAAAATCTTCGTCACCTCAGCATCCGGAAATGAGCTCGTCCTGCTCTGCATCTCAACAGATGGAAAGGTGCTCTGGAAAAAACCCCTCGCTGGCGGAAACAAGAAGATACGCAACGACGAAGGTAACTCCGCAGCCCCCAGCCCGGCAACGGATGGAAAGCATGTCTGGACCTTCCTTGGGACCGGGGACATGCACTGTTTTGACATGACAGGAAAGATGATCTGGGAGAAGAACTTTCAGAAGAGCTATGGCGCGTTTGACCACTGGCATGGCATGAGCTCCACGCCCTTGCTGGTCGGGGACACCCTCTACCAGATGTGCCTGCAGATGGAGAACCCCTACATTGTCGCGCTCGACAAACTGACGGGTAAGGAGCGCTGGAAGGTTGCCCGCGAAAGCGACGCCCTGCACGAATCCCGACACTCCTACGCCTCGCCGATCCTCTACCAGGATGGAGCTGAGAGACAGCTCCTGATCCACGGCGCGGATTACCTGAGCGCCCACAAGCTGGAAGACGGCAAGGAGCTCTGGCGCTGCGGCTCGCTGAACCCCAAGAAGGGCTACAACAAGTTCCTGCGTTTTGTAGCCTCACCTGCCTGCGAACCGGGCCTCGTGGTGATCCCCTCTGCCAAGAACAAGCCCGTTCTCGGAGTGAAACCCGATGGGAAGGGCGACATCAGCGAATCGAAATCTCATCTCAGGTGGCGGCGCGGGCGCGACACATCCGACGTCCCCACCCCCGTAATCCACGATGGACTTCTCTACCTTGCGCGGGAAAACGGTGTCATGATCGTCATGGACGCCATGTCCGGAAAAGAGGTCTACCTGCAGCGTGTTCACCGCAATCGCCAGCGAGCTTCCCCGGTTATCGCCGATGGCAAGCTCTACCTCGCGGCGCGCCATGGCGAGGTCTGTGTCCTCAAGCTTGGCCGTGAATTCAAGGTCATCTCACGCAACGTCATGAAAGATGGTATCGCCGCGACCCCGGCCATCTCAGGCGGCCGGATTTACCTGCGCACCTACAAATCTCTCTACGCCATCGGGAAATAAAACGAGGCCTTGGCTGGCGACAGAGAAAAGCTGCCCAGGGAACGCCCTATTCCCGGGTGATCGCCTCATCCAGGTTCAACAGGGTAGAGGAGAGAAGGGTCCAGGCGGCCAGCTCCGCGCCGGCGGGGGTTTGCCCTGTACCCGGATTCACGCTGGCAGCGGCCTGCGGGTCTTCCCTGTAGCGCCTGGCCAGGTCGCTTAGCATGGAGCTGAAGGCCGCCGACTCCGCGGCCGTTGGTGACCGGGAAAGGGCGATGAGGAAGGCCTCCTCGACTCGCCTCCCGACCCCTCCTGGAACCCCGCTGAGAATACGAATAGCGAAGGCGCGGGCCGCCTCAAAAAAGACCGGGTCATTCAGCGTAACGAGAGTCTGGATCGGCGTATTGGTGATGCTCCTTGAAACGCTGCATACCTGCCGGGTGGGCGCGTCGAGAATCCAGAAGGAAGGATAGAGCGCCATCCTCTTCCAGTAGGTATAGAGTCCCCTGCGATAGAGATCCCGCCCCTTGCTGGTCAGCCATTTACCGCTGTCTTTCTCCTGGCCCTTCTCGCTCCAGTAATCACCTGGCTGAACCGGAAAAACACTGGCTCCCCCGATGCGGCGGTCCAGGAGCCCGGCTGCGCTCAACGAAAGGTCTCGAATCTGCTCCGCCTGGAGACGGAATCTCGCGGACCGGCCAAGCAGGCTGTTGAAAGGATCAGATTCCCGACGGGCCGAGGTCCTGGCAGATGACTGGCGATACGTTTCCGAGCTGACGATGAGGCGATGGATCGTCTTGAGATCCCATCCGGAGTCAACAAACTCGCAAGCCAGCCAATCGAGGAGCCCAGGGTGAGTAGGAGCATCTCCTCGCAAGCCGAAATCACCAGCCGTTCGCACCAGGCCGTATCCGAAATATCTCTGCCAGATCCGATTGACTGTAACCCGAGCGACCAGGGGATTATCCGCGCCAACCAGCCAGCGCGCAAAGGCCAGCCTGTCTCCTGCCTGGTGGTCATCGCTTCCCCGAAAGAGCTCCGGGATCCCGGGTTCCACCTCGCTACCCTTGTCACGAAAATTACCCCTGATATGAATGTGGGTCTTGCGCCTCTCCTTGCCCTCGACCATGACCTGGGCGGTAACCTCCGTACCCTTGAGTTTTTTCACGCGGGATGGAATAGCCGAAAGCTCTGCCCGGATCTCCTGGAGCCTCCGATCAGCGCTCTGTGAAAAGTCCCTGACCAGCGCCCTCTCCCCCTCATCCCGCAACTCCGCCTGCTTGTTCAACGCGGCAAGCACCCGGGCCGCAGGTGCGAACAGGCCTTCCATGGTTTCAAAAGCCCTGGAATAGAGTCGAACGTCGGCGATGGAACCCTTGAGGAAGAACTCATCCGGATGTTCGGAATTCGTGTACCCTGCCCCGATCGCCAGGCTCCTGGAGCTGACAGCGACCTGGCCAGGGACCTTGTCTACAAGCTTCGCCTTCGAGTCGAGCTCACCATCGATGAAAAGCTTGAAAGATTTACCTGCGTCAAAGACAGCGGCGACATGGTGCCACTGCCCATCATTGATTGGAAAGCTGGAGTGAACCTGCCCTCCGTTCCAGGCCGCAGCACTGGCTGACACCCAGGCAAAGAGATGTCCCGGGCTGCCGTTCTTGTCCCCTTCTCCTCCGATGCCGAAAACAAAGGAACGCTGCCCGGCAACCCAATCGTACTTGGAGACAATATCCGCGACAGCTGATCGCGTCCTGACCCAGGCCGCGACCGTAAAACTACCTGTCAGGTCGAGGCGTTCATCTCTCCCTGCCTGCAACGCGCTCCTGCCATCCAGCTCAATCGCCTGCCCTGAAAGCGAAGCCGGCCCCTGGACCCATTTCGGAGCGTCCCCATGCAGTTGAAGCGTGCCGCCATTTCTGGAGGTCGCGTCCAGGGAGCCCGACAGCCTCCAGGCAGCCCTTGCGCCGGGAGCCTTCGCCACCAGCGTCCTGGCCTTCTCCGGATCGTATGAAACATCTGCGAGCTCTCTCAGCCGCCGGCCTTCAAGATCTTCCAGGAAAGCCTTTCTCGAAGACAACGCATCGAGCGATGCCTGCTGACCAGGCAGGGGAACCTTCATACGTGGACCATAGACCCCGTAGCCCTCTCCGTAATGTGGAATATTGTTGAAGAGCGCGAAGACCCTGTAGTAGTCGCGTTGGGAGAAGGGATCGTATTTATGATCGTGGCATTCAGCGCACTCCAGCGAGGTTCCCAGCCAGACACGGCCTGTAGTGTTCACCCTGTCAACCACGCCTTTAACCCGAAACTCTTCCTTGCGAGGGTTGTTGCCAAGAGCCTGCATGGAATTGCGATGAAAACCCGAAGCAACCTTCTGCGAAGCGGTCGAACCCGGCAGCATATCACCCGCCAGTTGCTCAATCGTGAACTGGTCAAAAGGCATATCAACATTGAAAGCGTCAATCACCCATTGCCTGTAAACCCACATCTCCCGCGGCTTGTCGGCAGCGTAGCCGGTGGTATCTGAGTACCTTGCGGCATCCAGCCAACTCTGCGCCGAGCGCTCACCGAACTGCGGCGATGCCAGCAGGCGATCCACGGCCTTATCCCAGGCACCCGGGCCGTCATCTTCGAGGTGTCGACGAACATCATCGGGTTCGGGAGGCAGACCTGTCAGATCGATCCAGAGCCTGCGCAGCAGCGTCGTCTCACCCGCGGCCGGCGCTGGCCTCAGCTTCGCCCGCTCCAACCGCGCCAGGACAAACGCATCAACCGGGTTCCTTATCCAGGCCGCATCCTTAACCTGCGGAAGAGAAGGCCTCACCGGCTTCCTGTAGGCCCAGTGCTCTTTCCATTCCGCTCCTGATTTCACCCAGGCGCGAAGGATGCTCACCTCTGCCGGGGCCAGCTCCAGACCGGAATCTTTCGGAGGCATGATTTCCTCCTCATCTGTCGTCTCGATCTTCTCGATGAGCAGGCTCTCCCCCGCCTTGCCGGGAGCCACCACCGGTGAGCCTGAGCTTCCCTTGCTGAAAATTCCAGAAGAGGTATCAAGCCTCAGCTTCCCCTTTCGCTTGGCCTCGTCCGGGCCATGGCAGGGAAAGCACTTTCCGGCGAGGATCGGCCTGATGTCCTCGAGGAAATCGACGGAGCCAGCCCCCTCTCCGCCAGCAGCGGGGATGGGCAACGCCGCGAAGATGAAACTCAATAGGAGGACCAAGCGCATGGATCCATATTAGCTGACAGAACCCTGTTGGAACAATCCCACAGATACGGTTCACTCACGTCGATCCATTAACAACAGTGGCCCTGACCTGCTATGCTTGTAGAACCACCAGCCGGAGACACGTGAAAGATGAAGACCTACTTCGTAGCTGTAGCGCTTGCGGCCGCGACCGTATTTTCAGGCGAAGCTCTATCATCAGAAGACCAGTTCAACCTGGAGCCCGCCTCCCTCGACCAGCTCGAGAAGGCGGTTCGCTCAAAGGGCGACCCGGCCAGGGGCAGGGAGATCTTCCTCGATACCGGCGATGCTCAATGCGCCAATTGCCATCGTCTCCAGGGCGTCGGCGGGCATGTCGGGCCTGACCTCGATTCCATCCTGGGAAAACTCGATATCCGCCAAATTGCTGAATCCCTGGTCGCCCCCTCCAGAAAGATCACCGAGGGCTATGACACCTACACCATCGCGAGAACAGACGGCAAGATCCTGAGCGGACTGAAGCTCAAGGACTCAGATAAAGAGCTCCTCCTGCGCGACGGCCTCGGCAAGGATACCGTCATTCAAAAAGAACAGATCACCAGGATCGAAAAGAGTCCCGTGAGCCTCATGCCCGCCAGGCTCGTCTCTCGCCTGAGCCGCAATGACCTCGTCAACCTGATCAGTTTCCTGAAGAGTCCCGCCGCGCAGCTCGAGCTGAAGGGCAGGCTGAGCAGGGCATGGATCACCGGTCCCTTCAGCCGGTCGATCAGCAGGACCGAGCCGCTTGAGAAGAACCCCGACCCCGCGAAAGTGGCTGTCAGCTCGTCAGGGAAGCTTCTGCAGTGGAAGCTTATCAATGCCCGTGCCGATGGCCTCATCCAGCTGGCCGGGCCGGCAGCGGCAAAAAAAAGCTCAGCCTATATCCTGGCCCTGATGAAATCGGACAGGGACCGTGAGGCTGTATTGTGGCTCGATCACTCTTCAGCTCTGCGCCTCCTGGTCAACTCGGAAACCGTCTACAGCACGAAGAACCCAGCCACGAACAGCCGCCTTTCGATTCGCCTGCGCAAGGGCTGGAACACCATCCTGTCGAGAGTTTCTAACCCCACCGGTAACTCAACCCTTGGCATTCGTTACGAACCGGCCAGGGGACTGAGACTCACAGCCGACCGCCAGGATTGAATTCCCAGCCGGGAACTCTCAGCTTCCAGAGACTTAGTTGGACACTTTGGCTGCGGTGAATTACCTTGTCTGCAGTAAGAGAGTCAACAAAACGAGATCTTCCACAGGAGCGAAACGGATGAACCAGGGATCGAATCGTCGTGATTTTCTCAAGACCAGTTCCCTTGCCGGATTCGGAATGCTGCTCAGCGGCAGCAGCCTGGTCCACGCAGGCAGGGCTCCAAGCGAAAAGCTGAACATCGGCTGTGTCGGCACCCAGAATCGTGCCTCGGCCAATATCGGCGGGATTCGGTCGCAGAACATTGTCGCGATCTGTGATACCGACCAGAACTATCTTGAACGCCGCGGCCGCGACTTCCCGAAGGCGAACAAATACAACGACTACAGGAAGCTTGTAGACCAGAAGGACATCGATGCCATCGTCGTCAGCACGCCTGACCACATGCACGCTCCCGCTACCGGCGCCGCGCTTCGTTCCGGACGCCACGCTTATTGTGAAAAGCCGCTGTCCCATACGGTCCACGAGGCCCGGGTCATCGCCGGCCTCGCGAAGAAACACAAGAGAGCCACCCAGCTTGGCACCCAGATCCATGCCGGCAGCAACTATCGCCGTGTGGTCGAGATCATCCAGAGTGGCGCCATTGGCGATGTGATTGAATCCCACGTCTGGGTCGGAAAATCCTGGAGCGCTGGGAATCGTCCCGCGCCGGCGCCGACCCCGGCCCACATCCATTTCGACCTCTGGCTCGGACCCGCTCGTGAGCGCAAATACCACCCCAACCTCTTGCCGGCCAACTGGCGCAAGTGGTGGGAGTTCGGCGGCGGCACCCTGGGAGACATGGGCTGCCACCACATGGACCTGAGCCACTGGGCTCTCAAGCTGCGTCATCCGGTCGCCGCCTCGACCAAGGGCCCCCCGGTTCACGCTGAGGGCTGCCCCTCGGGTCTCCACGTAACCCTGGAGTATCCCGCGCGCGGCAAGCTGCCCCCCGTCAAGCTGCACTGGTACGACTCGGGCAAGCACCGTCACCTCTTCAAGAAGCACAACCTTCCCAACTGGGGAGACGGAACCCTCTTCGTTGGCACCAAGGGCGTCATGCTCGCCAGCTACGGCGGCTACAAGCTTCTTCCCGAAGCCGACTTCAAAGGCTACCGCCCGCCCGCAAAATCGATACCTGATTCGATCGGCCACTACAACGAATGGATCCAGGCCTGCAAGACCGGCAGTCCGACCACCTGCAACTTCGACTATTCCGGAGCGCTCACCGAGGCAGTCCTTCTTGGCAACGTCGCCTACAGGGCTGGCGAACGGATCGAATGGGACGGAGAGAAGTGTGAGGTGACCAACAGCAAGAAGGCCAACAGCCTGGTTCGTAAAGAATACCGCAAAGGCTGGGAGGTCTGAGTCAGCAGAAACTGTTCCCGGAGAACAGGCGGTGGCGCGGCGACTTTGAGGCCCGCGCCCCCGCCTGTTTCTTCAGTTTTCCATCACGAGGACAAGAAGAATGAACCTGAAAGCTCTCAAGACGACCATCTCCGCCTGTTTCCTGCTGGCAGTGCTGACGGGTTCCGCGGCTGCAGAGAGAAAACCCAACATTATCTTTATCCTGGCAGATGACCTGGGCTACGCCGAGCTCGGCAGCTACGGGCAGAAGAAAATCCGCACCCCGCACCTTGA
>CAJWMA010000026.1 GCA_913042995.1 uncultured bacterium
AACTCCATCCTCCCCGCCAGTCGCGACATTCGCATCCTTGGCAAGGTAGGTGACAGCTGTAGCTCCGGGCGGCAGCGCGATGGACCCGGTTTTCTTCAAACCCTCGACACTCCAGAAATCAAGCTTGCCGGCCTTTGAAAGAACGCAAAGGGATTTCCCATCCATGGCGAGGCTCAGAGAAATGATCGAATCGGAAGCCGCGGGGATCTCCCCGAGAAGCTCGCCGGATGTCTTCTGCACCCGCACCTTTCCATCTTCATGCCCTGTAGCGAGCACCCCGGCCGCCAGGCTGACGTCGAGACATGCAACGCTGGCCGGGCCGGCTTCGAACTCGGCGAGGGAAACACCCTTGCGATGCTTCCAGATCTTGACGCAACGGAACCCTCCCGATGCGAGGGTCTCGCCATCCGGACTGAAAGCAAGACTCTGGACACTGTCGAGGTGCGCGATTCCCGGCCTCTTGTAGGGCCCGGCCTCAACAAGCGCGGAGTCTGTAAGCCTTGTGATCTCTCCGCCGGAATCAAGCTCGTAGAGAAAAATCTGGTTAGCCCTCGCGCAGGCGGCAATCTTCCCATCAAAACGAACAGCGGTAGCGTAGATCGGGTTGTGCCCGACCGGCAGCGGATGCCACTCAACAGCGACGGACGAACTGGAGGTGCCGCCGCTCTTGGCTCCCTGGTCAATCCACAACGCAATCAACCCGAGCTCTTTCGATGTAAGAGGCCGAGCGCCGACCTTGTTCTTCTTCGGAGGCATAATCGGCTTCGCCTGATGGGCCGCCGCTTTCAGGAGAGTGCTTTCACCACTTTTCCCGGGCACGACAATCGGCCCGTCCTCTCCGCCCTCGAGGATCGTCTTGACAGACTCCAGGTTGATGTCCCCTCGGGCCTTGGTAGAGGAATGGCAGGCAACACAATTCGACCTCAGCATGGGAAGAATCTCGTTTTGAAATAAAACCGGATCTTTGCGATCGATCTTTTCAATCGAGATGGCCTCCTGCCCGGCCAGGGCTCCCTGGGCAAGAAGGAGAACGGACACCAACAAAATCGGTTTGTGAATCACTGATGAGCGAGATAGCGTCGAGAGCATATTATTTCTTTTCTTCCGCCTTCTTGGGTTCTTCAGGCGCCGAGATAACGAGTTGAAACTTGCCTTTAACCGTGTGGTTTGCGCTGCCGAACTTACCGGCAGCCTGGAGTTCGATATCATACTTCCCGGGAGGAGCGGCCTTCTCGACCTGGATCTTCAACAGAGAATCCGGCTTGCCCTTGGCCACCGCGCCGTCCGCGACCTTGACGCCCTTTACATCTTTAAGGACAGCCTTGATCTTCACCTCTTCATTGAAACCATAGAGCCGCTGGAGCTTAACCGGAAGATCCACTGACTGCCCCGCCGTCACCTTCAGCCCGCCGGGAGCGAGTTCCCCCTCAAATGCGAAGGCTGCCTGTGTGATCTTGAGCTTGATCGGAGCAGAGTAGAGGCCGACCTTCACCTTCTTTGGCTTCGCGGCATTGGACAGGCCATCGGCATCCTTCTTCGCCGCGGCGAGGACCTTCTTGGCCCGTTCCTCCCTTCCCCCGGCAGCCTTGGCCTCCGCCTCCGCCTTCTTCAACGCCGCATCCGCGGATCGCGCCGCATCCATGGACGCCTTGTGGGCATTCTCAACCTGGGTGAATTTTTCGAGAGCCTCCTTGCCCTTTGCCTCGGACGCCTCGACCGCCTTTTGCGCATCCTCTTTAGCTTTCACCAGCCCCTGATCTGCAGGGTTGTTATTCATCGCCGCCTCAGCGGTTTTTAACTTCTCACCCATCGTCTTCAGCTCAGCAGAAGCCGTCTCGTTGACCTTTTTTGCGGCCGACAGAGCCCCGGTCTGTTTTTTAACCTCGCCCTCCGCCGCCGACTTCTTCTCCCTGGACTCATCCGCGGCCTTCTTCTTTTCCGCGTGAACGCCCGAGACAGACTTCAGGATTTCGCCCATCTTCTCATGGCGTTTCTTTGCCGCGTCGACAAGAGCCATGCCCCTCTTGTATTGAACCTCGGTCTTGCACCTGAAGTGAAAAGTCTGGGAACCGATGGGAGCTCCCGGCTTGATCGTCACCTTCGCCTTGGCTTCAGTTTGCTTATCGTTCACGGTGAACTGCTTCAGCTCGACATTCGGCGGCAGATTGACCGCGTTAACCGTAATCTTGCCCTGCGCGCCCGGCTCCCGATGCACCTTCAAGGCGAGCTCGAGGCTGCCGCCATGGGCCATCTCGTTCTCGGGCGCTGACGACTCAATCCTGAAAGGGCTGGGCTCCGCGTTGGAGACAGCCATCCCGACTCCAGAGGTCAACCTCGCCTTAGAGAGCCCCGACCAGAGCAGGGTCCCATAGGTCACCTCTCGCCGGACATCCCGCTCCCCCAGACGCGCCTTCGCGAAGACCTTCAGAATGCCCCCCCAGTCAGCGGCCTCCGCTCCAACATGGAGTAACAGGGTTGCTGACCCCTTCCCCGCGGGTATCTGGCCTTTGCCTCCCTTGATGAATTCCGGGAGGCCTTCAAATTCGAGATCAATCGCCCCGGCATAACCATTCTTCCTGTCGACATAGGCAATGTAGCGATCCGTTCCGTTCCGGCGCAGCAGAGATCCCCAGACTCCTGGCTTGTTCTTCTTATCGTCCGGCTCGACCTCCGGGTACCCGGGCAGGAGGACGACCTCAAAATCAGGCGCGCTCTTACGAATGACGAGGCTGTAGACATTTCGCGGGTCAGCACGGCTGTCGCTGTACAGATCCCGAACGAGAACGCGATACCGATTGCCCTTTTTGACAGTGAGCTCACCAAAGGGATCATCTGAAACCGTACCGAAATGCCCTCCACCAACATTGGGCAGGCCATCATCCTGGAACTTGAGCTCCTTGACAGTCTCCTTGCCATCTTTGCCGACGAGAACCTGCTGAATCACGTAGGCCGGGTCGGTCCCCAGCCCGAGACGCTGCGACCTGACCTCCACCTTGAAGGCCCCATCTTCCTCGGCCGTAAATTCAAACCAGTCTCGATCGCCCCGGGGGTAGAAGCGCCCCGCCGCCTCGCAAGGGATCTTCAGGACCGTGGCCTTACCCGGCAGATTATTCGGCTCCGCCTCAGGGAAGACAGGGTCGTTCGCCACCCACAGGTAGGCTCCATCCGAGGCTCCAAGGTCCTGCTGGAGCACATTCGAATAGCGCTGAAGGCCAAAGTCCCTGGATTCTGACAAAGCGGCAATGTTGCCGGACGAGCTCGGAACCTTGATCTTCCGAACAAGCTTCTCGGGAACAATTCCATTAAAGGCGAACTCAGGCGCAGGCTCCCCACCGGGAAGGTTCCGGCCAAGGAAAAGAAATTCAACCTCGCTCCCGGCGACTGCGCTGGGAGGGAATATCGTATCAACATGCGGGCCGGCCGAGACCTCCAGCCTGTAAAAATGATTCGCCGACCCCTTGTACAGAAGGTCACGAATCCCGACGACCATAGGGCCATCATCCGCGACTACGACATCGACCAGGGCATCCCGTCGTTTGTCGATCCTGCTCCGCGCGACCTCGATCCCCCTCGAATTGTAGACCGCAAGAAGCGGCAGCAACTGAGAATCAATACGCGACGCGAGACACTCGATGACAACCCTGGTGCCCCTGGGCGCCTTGAACCGGAAAAAATCCCTGTCGCTGGCCGCCTGGATGGAGCCGTTGACCACGCAGGAAAAAGGGATATCCTTGGCTTCGGCCAGGGTGTTATTGCCCTCCTGCTCAACCACTTCTTCCACAGAACTCACGACGAAACACCGAGGATTCGTCATCCCGAAATCTCCAGCTGCCCGAGCCTCGTACACTCCCGGGGGGACATCCGCGCCAATGTTCAACGTAAAAAGACCCGGCTCAACCCCGGGTTCTTCTTTGAGAAACTCAGCGTAAGGACTCGCGCTTTTTCTCTTTGCCGCAGCCTTGATCCCAGAATGGGTGAAGATAAGAGATTCGACTCCATCGAGATCCGCTCCGACAAGCCGGATGGCCGTCTCCTTCCCGGCCTTCGCGCCAGGAGGAAAGATTCCCCATAACCGAGCCTGCGGCATTTGAGAGAAGACGGTCGAGGTGTGCAATCCATCAAAGACAAACAACGCAAGCAGGATTAAGAAGATTCTGTTTTTCATAGTTCTCTTCGCCACAGACAAATGGTCAGGCCGATAACAGATGAGTTGGAGTAGATTACGCGGCAATGATTGTGGTCGGGGAGACCAAAAGCAGCGGCCAGGTTCCCCGGTCAACCAGGAATTGCCTCAATGATTAAAGAGGAACTCCTTGGTATTCAGGAGAGCCCAGATGATGTCCTCATAGGCCGCCTTTTTTTCACCCTTCCCCAGGTGGGCAAGCGCCAGGTTCACTTCTTCACTCTGAGGCTCCCGGGAATAGAACCAAAGGTAGAGCTCGCGCAGTTTTTCCTGCTCGGTACGTTTATCATCACGGCTCAGGAGTCCGGCTCGCCCATCCTTATTTGAAATTTTTCCAAGCACCTCCTTGGAGTTCAGAAGATGAAGGCTCTGGGCCAGGTTCGCATCGTTTGAGCGTTCGCATTCACAGGCGCTGTCGGCCATCGGTTTGCCAAAAACGGTCAGGAAGTAGTTCTTCTGGCCGGCATCGGGCAATTGAATGGCCCTGGTGTCAGAAGGAACGCCGCCAAAGCCGCCCTGCGACTTGGTCACCTGGTTGAGCGCGTCATAGAGCACCTCGGCATTGAGTCGGCGCGGATAGAAACGGGAAAAATTCTGCTTGTCCCGGACATTGTGCTCGTTGGGAATGGAGCTCAACTGGTAGACCTTTGACTGGCAGATCGTTCGTACAAGGTTCTTGAGATCAAATTTGCTGTCGATAAACGATTTCGCCAGAGCCTCAAGAAGCTCGGGGTTGCAGGCCGGGTTCGTAACCCTCATGTCGTCCTCGGGGTCCACCAGCCCCCTGCCGAAGAAATGCTTCCAATATCGATTAACCAGGGCCTTGGCGAAAAACGGGTTAGCTGGATTCACCATCCAGTCAACAAGGGCCTGGCGAGGATCGGAATCGGGCGCAAGATCAAGAGGCTTGCCGCCGAGGCCGGCAGGAGAAAGAGTCTCTCCTGATCGGGGATTCTTGGCGCTGGCCTTGCCCCTGTTATGGAAGACCCGCTCCGCATCAGCAAGCCCGTCAGGGTTTTTCTTGCGGCCAATACGGCTGAAGAAAGCCTGGTAGCTATAGTAGTCCTTCTGGCTCCAGCGCTCGAACGGGTGATGATGACACCGCGCGCACTGGATCCGCATCCCAAGGAACAACTGGGCGGAGTCTTCAACCTGCTGCTCGGTTTTGTTTACCGACCGGTACCAGACAACTCCAGGGTTGCTTCTAATGTCACCGGATGCGGCAACGACATTCCTGACTATCTGGTCATAGGGAGCGTTCGTGTGAATCATCTCCCTCAGCCAGTCATGGAATGAGAAGGTGCCCAGTTCGTAGGTCGCCTTGGCCTTCTTGTTGCGCAGCAGGGCGGCCCATTTGTTGGTGAAATAATCCGCGTAGCTGCCGGACTCGAGCAATCTCTCAATGGCCGTGTCGCGGCGCGCCGCTGTATCGTCCGCCGCGAAGGCCTCAGCCTCCTCGGCCGTGGGCAGACGGCCCGCGATATCGATGGTGACCCTCCTGATGAAGGTCTGGTCATCACAGGCCTCCGAGGGAGGCATGCCAAGAAGCTTGAGCTTATTGAAGACGGCTGTGTCGATGAAGTTCCTGGGTTCGGGGAGATTTGTCACCTCCACTCCAAGAGGCACCGTGGACCTGAAAACACCAACCTGTCCCTGGTACCGCACCATCACCGCCAGGTCTCCGCTGAGGTCGTAAACCTGGACACGTCCCTTCAAGTCGACCTCCCCCATTTCCTTGTCGTTAACCTCGAAGGCAGCCATCGGGGTGACATCTTCGTAGCTGCCATCGTTATAAAAAGCAATGACCGACAATTGCTGCATGGAGCTCTTGGGCATTTTTCGCTGAGGAGGAAAGATCTCGACTCGCGCCACACGAAGATCTGCGACATTCCCATACGGCATCCCCTGCCTCATCCAGCGATGAATGATCCTGTACTCATAGCTTTCTTCACCGAATCGCTTCCCGCCGCCATGAGGTGAAACATTGAGCGCCTTGCGAAGAAGGAGGCTCAGCCCGGGAGCTGCCGGCGTGATCCGCCGCCCCCGGCCTTCCTTGACGAGGTATTCATGGTCTTCGGTCGGGTAAAACCCTAGCAGGCTGAGCCGGAATCCATTCTGGCCCCCACTCTTGCCGTGACATCCGCCGCCATTACAACCGTGCTTGGTGAAGATGGGGACCACCTGGTTGGGGAAGTTGACGACCGGCTGGTCTACATAGTTTTCGACCTTCAGTTTCTTCTCAGCGACGACCGGCTGCCCCCCCTGGCCAGTTGTGGCGACCCGGACAACGACCTCTCCATTCGCCACAGGAGTGACGAAACCTCGGCTGTCGATCTTGACCACCCCCTCCGGAACGCACTCGTAGGATACGCTTGAACTGACGTCCAGCATCCACCCATCGGCCGTTTCTCCGGTAACCACAAGCTGCTTCCTGGCATCGGCGCCGCGAAGGAGATCCGCTCCCTGTGGGCCAACAGCCAGGGCCGTAAACTCATTTGCATCAACAGACGAATCGGACCCGAGCAGGAGTCCGG
This sequence comes from uncultured bacterium, assembly GCA_913042995.1. Taxonomy (GTDB): domain Bacteria; phylum Planctomycetota; class UBA8108; order UBA8108; family UBA8108; genus UBA8108. The sequence goes on from CAJWMA010000026.1 coordinate 6,718, forward strand.
CAAAAACAATTGTGAGTATGTATTTCATTTTCATAGCTGCAAACAAACCTGGTTGGGTTCCTCAGATCACTTCTTTCATTGGTTCATATTGACTGTCGACCAGGTAGTGCGGTCGACCATTGAAATCTTTCACGGTGGTAGTCTTTGGATTGAGCCCCATGAGATGGTAGAGGGTCGCGTGAACCTCCTGGAAATGAACCGGCCGGTCCTTGGCATGCTCCCCCAGCCGATTTGTCGAGCCGATCACCTGGCCGGTCCTCATCCCACCACATGCCAGCAAGGCGCAAGACACCTTAGGCCAATGGTCGCGCCCTCCCTTGTCGTTAATCTTCGGGGTCCGGCCAAACTCCCCCCAGACGACAACGCTGACATCTTTGTCAAGTCCTCGCTGGTGGAGATCTTCGACCAGGGCGCTTACGCCCTGGTCGAGCATGGGCATGTCTTCACGACCTCTTTTGAAATTTCCCCCATGCCAGTCCCATCGACTGAAAGCCAGGGTCACGCATCGGGCTCCGGCCTCAACAAGCCTCCGGGCCATCAGGAACTGCTCCATGAGCCGCGGCCCGCCATCCGCAACATTCCCCGGGATACCCTTCCCGTAGCGTTCGCGAACCCGCGCGTCCTCCTGCTGAATGTCAAGAGCTCGAGCCAGTTTACTGGAGGTCAGGATACCGAAAGCCTGGCGGCTGAAAGAGTCCATTCCCTCCATGGCGCCGCTCGCGTCGACTGAACGCCGCATCCGATCAAAGCTGGAGAGAAGCCCCCTTCGATCGGCAAGGCGGTCAAGTGAGATCCCATCCAGGACCATGTCAGACTTGCCCGGGCCGGAAGGCTTGAAGGGAGAATGCGACACCCCGAGAAAACCCGCCTGGCCGGCATCGGCCCAGGGCTTGTGCCCCATGTCCGGAGCCAGCCCGACGAAAGCCGGCATGGAAGGGTGCACCATGCCCTCGATCGCGGACAGGTTCGCTCCCATGCAAGGCCACCCGCCCTGGGGCTGGCCTCTGGAGCTTCTCCCGGCCAGGCACTGGACAGAGTCGTGCCCGCCGGAAGCTCCGACAATCGACCGGATGAAATTGAACTTGTCACTCATCCGGGCAATGCGTGGAAAATATTCGCAGATCTCGATCCCCGACACGTTTGTGGGGATCGGTTTGAATTCTCCGCGGATCTCCCTGGGAGCATCCATCTTGAGATCAAACATATCCTGATGAGGCGGCCCACCTGGCAGGAAAATCATGATGACCGCTTTGTGCGACCCGCCGGCTCCCGCAGAGGGGTTCTTTCCGTTTTCCGACTCAGCCTGAAGGACCTGCGGTAGAGACAGTCCTCCCAGCGCCAATCCCCCGATCGAGAGAAAGCTTCGCCGCGGAAGGCGGTCGCAAAAACCGCTATCCGATCGATCCCCGAAAATCGTCAGCATAAAGTTGGTCTCCACAAAGAAAGTTGGGTGACGCTTTTGGGACTTCTTACCGAACCGATTGCAGTATATACGGCCATAAATTGGTTGTTAAGCCCATTCTTATCGGCAGTTAAGCTGGTTTTTAAGCTTTTCGGCGCCAGCCCTGGTTCCTCCTCTAATCACCATAAATTTCTATTCAGACAAGATTTATGGCCCAGAGGAATTTATCCCCCAATATCATAATTTCCCATGCTTCGCCGGAACCCGAGAAAACACAAAAAGAGCGCTCTGTTAACCTGCCGTATTTGCGGGCTCTGGGAGCAATTCTGCGTATGCGCCCTCCTGCCCCGAATCAAGAGCAAGGCCGAGTTGCTGCTCATACAGCATTCCTCGGAACTGCTCAGGCAGAGCAATACAGGCCGCCTGGCAGAAAAAATGATTGAGCCCTGTGAATTGATCTCGTGGGGGTCCAGGGAATTCCCCTATCGCGAAGAGGCCTTGAATAACCCTGCCCGCAACTACCTCGTTCTCTATCCTCGAGCCAACAACAGGCCACTGGTCCCCGCCGACATCCAGGGTCCCGCAGGGGAAGAAACCAGCCTGGTCCTTCTCGATGCAACCTGGGCCCAGGCAAAATCCATGTCCCGGCGCATACCTGACCTGCAGAAACTCACCTTTGTCTCCCTGCCACAATCAACCACCCCCGCCTGGAAGCTGCGGCGCTCTCCCGGCAATGGGCTTTGCTGCACCCTCGAAGCTGCCATCAGAGCCATGGAGATCTTCGAGGGCGAGGCTCATGTCCACCCTCTCGAAATGGCCCTTGAGCTTGTCATGGCGAGAGCCCTTCATATGCGTGGAAAGCTCAACAAGCTGCAGATGGAAAGAACTTGCGAGCCCATTATGGAATTCCTCAGATCACTTTAATTTTTCCGGGCCGGCCCATCGTCCCAATTTCATCCATGATCATGAAGTTGCGAGCTTGACAGGCTTGGCGCAATCCATTCATTTATCCCTCGGCCTTCCGATGAACGGAAAGTGCTGAGGAAATAAACCACCAGGGAGCGACCCTTGAGAGACTTCGAATACAAGGCGCCCGCGACGATCGATGAAGCCGTGACCCTGCTCGCTGAGCGGGGCTCCGAGGCCCGGGTCCTTGCCGGCGGAACAGACATTATAGTTCAACTGCGTGAAGGCCTGAGAAAAGCCGACCTGGTGGTTGACGTGAAGAAAATACCCGAGCTCATGAGCCTGGCCTGGCGCGACGATGGAGGCCTCGACATCGGGGGCGCCGTTCCGTGTCATGTCCTCTACAATGACGCAAAGGTCATCAACGCCTATCCGTCCATCACCGACTCCGCTAAAATCATTGGCGGTTGGCAGATCCAGGGCAGGGCAAGCCTGGGCGGAAACCTCTGCAACTCCTCTCCCGCCGCTGACAGCATACCCTCGCTTATAGTAGAAGGGGCGACCTGCAGGATCGCCGGGCCGGGAGGAGAAAGATTCGTCCCCGTGCAGGAATTCTGCACAGCGCCCGGGGCCAACGTGCTTACCGAAGGAGAGATGCTGGTTTCGCTGACCCTCCCTCCCGCCGGCGAATCATCCGGATCGCGCTACATGAGATTCATACCTCGCAACGAAATGGACATCGCTGTCACCGGAACAGGCGCCTGGCTTCGCCTTGGCGAAGGCGGTGAAACCGTAGAAGAGGCCCGCCTCGCTCTTTCTGCCGTGGCCCCAACACCCATCGTTGCCGGCGAGGCCGAGGCCTGGCTGCAGGGGAAGCCGGCCACCGAAGAATCCTTCACCGAAGCCGGCGATATCGCCCGCAAGGCGGCCTCCCCGATCAGCGACATGCGAGGCCCCGCCGACTACCGGACCCACCTTGTCGGCGTGCTGGTGAAAAGGGCCCTCAATGGCGCTCTTGGCCGGGCGCGCGGCGGTGACCGAAATCCAGTGATCCCTTCAGGAATAAACCTTTGCTGAAAACACCGAACCTGAAATCGGTTGGAGCTTTGACTAATGGGTAAAAAAATACACGTCAGCACGACAATTAACGGAGAAGCGGTGGAGTTCCTTTGTGAAGCCCGCCAAAGCCTTCTCGAGATCATCAGGGACACTCTCACGCTCACCGGCGCCAAGGAAGGGTGCAATAACGGCAATTGCGGGGCGTGCACAGTTTTAATGAACGGCGTCCCGGTTGACTCCTGCCTGGTCCTGGCTGTGGAGGCCGAAGGCGCAGAACTCGAAACCGTCGAATCTATCGCCAACGAGGAACACCTGCATCCACTGCAGGAATGTTTCCTTGAAGGCGCGGCCCTTCAATGCGGAATCTGCACCCCGGGATTCCTGGTCTCGGCTAAAGCCCTGCTCGATGGCCATCCTGAGCCTACCGAAGAAGAGATTCGCTTTGAACTCTCCGGCAACCTCTGCAGGTGTACCGGGTATGACAAGATTGTCCGCGCCGTCCAGGCCGCTTCCGAGCGGATGAAGGAGGTGAAATAATGTCGGAAAACTTCAACCATGCCCAGATCATCAAAGACCCCGACGACAATTACAAAATCCTCGGAACACGTCCGGTACGCCACGATGGCGTAGACAAGGTGACCGGCAGAGCCATCTACGGAAATGATGTCCAGCTCCAGGGGCTCGTAGAGGGTGCCATACTCAGGAGCCCTGAAGCCCACGCCCGGATCCTGTCCATCGACACATCCGAGGCCGAAGCTCATCCAGGGGTCCTTGCCGTAACCACCTCAGCGGATTTCCCAGACCTCGGAGACAAGATCGCCAACCTCGGCGAAGGACCCGTCAACCTGGCCCACCTTGCAGCCAATTGCTTAGCGAAGGACAAGGTGCTCTATAAAGGTCACGCCGTGGCGGCGGTTGCGGCTCAAAACGCACACATCGCCAGGGAAGCCCTCGATTTGATCAAGGTCGAATACGAGCCGCTGCCAATCGTGACCGATGTCCTTGAAGCCATGAAGGATGGCGCGCCCCTGCTTCATGAAGGCCTGCTGACCAACCTGGTCCCCGGAGGAGAAAAGGCCGAAGCGCCGAGCAACATCTCAGACCATCATCACTTCAAGCGAGGCGACACCGAGGCGGCCTTCGAGGCCGCGCACATCGTCGTCGAACGAGAATTCACGACCCAGACCGTCCACCAGGGCTATATCGAACCGCATGTCGCAACAGCTCATTGGAACCAGGACGGCCAGCTCACGGTCTGGGCCTCCACCCAGGGATCCTTCAGCGCGCGCGAGCAAACCTCGGAGGTGCTCCAGATTCCGATCTCGAAGGTAAAGGTGATCCCCTGCGAAATCGGCGGAGGCTTCGGCGGAAAAATCCCCATCTACCTGGAGCCTGTGGCCGCGGTACTCAGCAGGAAATGCGGGCGGCCGGTCAAGATCCAGATGACCAGAGATGGCGTCTTTGAGGGAACCGGCCCCACCCCGGCCTCCTTCATGAGAATCAAGCTCGGCGTAGACGAAGCCGGCAAGATGACAGCTGGCGAAGCCTGGCTCGCCTACGATACAGGCGCCTTCCCCGGCGGCGTGATTGGCCCGGGCGTCATGTGCGTATTCAGCTGTTACGACATCGAACACGCCCACATCGATGGCTACGATGTCTGTGTCAACAAACCCTGGACCAAGGCCTACCGGGCTCCCGGCTCCACCCACGTGGCCTACGCGGTCGAATCCGTAGTTGACGAGCTTGCCGAAAAACTCGAGATGGACCCGATCGACCTGAGGCTCCTCAATGCCGCAAGGGAAGGAACCAAGAGAGTCGATGGCCCTGTCTACCCCCGGATAGGCTTGATTGAAACGCTGGAAGCGGCCAAGAACCACGACCACTACAAGTCTCCCCTGGAAGGCCCTAACCGCGGCCGGGGAGTCGCCGCCGGATTCTGGTTCAACATCGGGCTCAAATCCGCGGCCACGGCCCATGTCAACGCGGATGGGACCGTCACCCTCCTGGAGGGGTCCACCGACATCGGCGGAACTCGCACCTCCATTTCGATGCAGCTTGCCGAAACCCTCGGCATTGCCGCCGAGGACATCAACCCCAAGGTCGCCGACACGGACAGCGTTGGCTACACCGACATCACGGGCGGCAGCAGGGTCACCTTCGCCACAGGACTCGCCGCCGTCGAGGTGGGGAAAGACATTATTTCCCAGATGAAGGAGAGAGCCGCCAAGCTCTGGGAATGCGAAGCCGCGGATGTGGAGTTCTCCGACGGAATCTTCAGCCAGGGAGACAATTCCATCTCCTTCAAAGAGCTTTGCGCAAAGCTGAGCAGGACCGGGGGCCTGATCACCGCCAGGGCTTCTGTTGACCCGCAAGGATTCACCAACGGCTTTGGTGTTCACATTTGCGATCTGGAGGTTGATGTCGAAACCGGCAAAGTGCAGATCCTCCGCTATACAGCCCTCCAGGATGCGGGCAAGGCAATCCATCCGAGCTATGTCGAAGGGCAGCTACAGGGCGGATCAGTCCAGGGAATCGGATGGGCTCTCAACGAGGAATACCTCTTCGATGAGAAGGGCCACATGCTGAACCCCACCATGCTGGATTACCGAATGCCAACGGCACTCGATGTCCCCATGATCGACACCGTGATCATCGAGGTCCCCAACCCGTCCCATCCATTTGGAGTTCGCGGCGTTGGCGAGACCCCCATCGTGCCCCCTCCGGGAGCTATCGCCAACGCGGTAAAGAGCGCTACAGGAATCCGGATGACGGAACTCCCGATGTCTCCTCCGCGCGTTCATTCAGCGATAACGGAAGATGGCAACGGAGCCTCCTGAAAGCTCGAGCGAGATCACGATGGCGATTGTACATGTACCTCCGCAAATGCAGAAGCTGACCGGAGGGTTGACCGAGGTGGAAGCCGAAGGGGATTCTCTTCGGCGCCTGGTGTCCAACCTGGACACAGCCTACCCCGGCTTCAAGGACCGTCTCATCAAAGATGACCTGGTCGCGCCGGGACTGGCCATCTCCATCGACAACGTCGTCACCTCCAGGGGCATCTTCGCAGAGGTATTGCAAGACAGCGTGATCCACATCATTCCCGCCATCTCCGGCGGACGCTGAGCTCCGCCTCTTTCCACCTGACTTCTTGCGGGCCCTCCTATAAGCTCTTCTTCAGGTCTCCCCACCTGAGCGCTCCCGGAATCATGAAAATCGAAAACCAAATTTTCAGGTCGTGCCTGTCCGCGCTGGCGCTTCTCTCGACACTGGAGGGAGGCGTCTCGTCAGCACAGGATGCGCCCGCGGCCATCGAGGGCCTCATCAGTCAGACCCGTCAGTCGGTGGCGGCGATTACATCCTCCGGAAGAGATGGGGAGGCCTCCGGGGTTGGAAGCGGTTTCTTTGTCGGCTCCGAAGGATACCTGGTAACCAACTTCCACGTGACCGGCGAAGGGAGGCCCTTCACCATCACGCTGCCCGGCGGAAAAAAGCTGAAACCCGGAGAGATCATCGCCGTTGACCGCGAAGCCGACCTCATCGTTGTCAAGGTGGAGGGCGGAGCCCCGGCGGGCCTCAAGCTGGGCGATTCAAGCATGATAAGAACCGGGCAGGAGGTTCTTACCGTTGGGAACCCCCTTGGCCTGAACAACAGTGTCGCCAGGGGGGTGGTCGCTGAAGAGCGGCAGCTCGAGGGACGCGACATGATCCAGGTCGCCATGCCAATAGAGCCCGGCAATAGCGGCAGCCCCCTTGTCGATGAGGACGGTCAGGTCATAGGCATCATCGCGATCAAGTCCGCTCAGAGCCTCGGCTTTGCCATTCCATCCAACACCCTGAAACGACTGCTGGCAAACCCGGACCCCATGGGCATCAAGCGCTGGCTTCGAATCGGCTCCCTCGATAGGCGGGTGTGGAAGGTAGCCACCCCCGGAGGCAGTTGGCGCCAACGAGCAGGCCGGCTTATTTCCAGCGGCACAGGAACTGGATTCGGGGGCCGAATGGTCTGTCTCTCTACTGCCAAAGAGCCAGGAGAAACCTTCGAGGTCTCTGTTGACGTGAAGCTCGAAGACGAAGCCGGGGCTGCCGGGCTCGTTTTCCACTCCTCGGGCAGCGACAGGCATTATGGATTCTACCCGACCAACGGCGCCCTGCGGTTGACTCGGTTCCTTGGGCCGACCCTGTTTGAATGGACGGTCCTGGCCACGGTGCCGTGCCCTGACTACCAGCCAGGCGAATGGAACAACCTCAGGGTCAAAATTCAGGCCCACGAAATAACCTGCTCTGTAAACGGCACCGAGGTCATCAGCCTTGAAGACCAGGAGCTTGGCACCGGACAGGCAGGGCTCTGTAAATTCAGAACCCCCTCGGCTGAATTCCGGCGGTTCAAGATAGGAAAGGAGATCCCTGCCGCGGTCCTCGCGCCTGGTGATCGCGAAAAAGTTCGTAAGCTGGCCTCGGAAATTGACCCCCGCCGCCCCCCGGCCCCCGAAATCGTCGAAAGCCTCGCGGGTTACGGCGCCCCGGTCATCAGGGAGTTGAAGGCACGGTCCAGGGAACTTGAAAAAGAAGCATTTCGCATCAAGCACCTGTCCACCCTGGTGCATCAACGGCTGATTGAGAAATCGCTCGCCATGGTTCTTGGCAAGCCTGATGATGACTTCAACCTGGTTCACGCAGCCCTGCTCCTCTCCAAGGCCGACAACCCGGACCTGGAAACCGAGCCATACCTCAGGCTCCTTGACCGTTTTGCCGAGGAACTCAAAGACCGCCTGGATGGAATCGGCTCCCCGGGAGAAAGGCTCCAGGGCCTGATCGGCTACTTCAACTCCGACCTGGGCTTCCGCGGCAGCAGGATGGAATACTACAGCAAGGCCAACAGCTTCCTGAACGAAGTCATCGATGACCGTGAGGGTCTGCCGATCTCGCTTGCCGTTCTCTTTATTGAATTGGCGAGAAAGACCGGCATTGCGATCGAGGGAATTGGAGTCCCACGCCATTTCATCGTCCGGCACAAGCCGCCCGGAGGGGAGGCCTCTCTGATCGACGTGTTTGACAAGTGCAGAGTAATAACCATCGAAGATGCCTCCAGGCTGAGCGGGGTCAGGCTTGCCGAGGCGGATCTTGTCCCGGGCAGCAAGCGGGACATCCTTGAACGAATGGTTCGAAACCTGATCAACGTCGCCACCCTCGAGCAGGACGTCCAGTCCCTGATGCGGTACCTCGACCTGGCCCTGGTTATCCGGGCGAACTCCGCCATCGACAGGTGGCAGAGAGCCGTTCTCCGATCACGCACAGGACAGCCCGCGGGCGCGGCCAGCGACCTCGACTGGTTGATCGAAAACCACCCCGAAGGAATCGACCAGGGCAGCGTCGAATCCCTTCGCCGGCGGCTCCGGGCCCAGGGTTTTTAGTCCTCCCTGGCGGCCAGTTCCAGGGTACCGCCCGGCGAAGCCCCCATCAGGAAGGATATGAAGTTTCTTGCTGTCGCCGTAAGTTCCCGGCCCTTCCTGACGATAATTCCAACGGGACGCCGGAGATTGACTCCATTGAGCCGGACCTCGGAGATGATTCCGCGCTCCACTTCCCGGGCAACGCTAGGCGCGGGCAGGATGCTCACGGCTGTTGAAATATCAAGCGCCTGCTTGATGGTCTCAATATTATCGAACTCGCTCAGGATGTTTACCTGGATCTCGCTCTCTCTGAAGAAACGGTCCACCTCCCGCCGAATCTTCAGGTCTTTCTCAAAGGCCACGAAATTGGCTCCTGCGAGACGATGCGCATCTATCTTTTTTGTTCTGGCCAGCGGATGGCCTGATGGACAGGCCAGGACCATCTCCTCTTCCAGCCAGGGGATCACCTCCACATGCCGGCCGCTTCGGGGATACGACATCACCCCGACCTCGGCTTCATCGTTGAGTATGGCCTCGTATACTTTGACTGGATGGTAGTACTCAAGACGAACGGTCGAGCCTGTGTTTTCCCGCATGTAGCTGCGAACGAAATCATCCAGCGTATGAAGCCCAACGGAGTAGATGGATACAACCCTGACCTGTCCCTCGGCCGAATTTCTCTTCCTCCTGATCTGGTTCAGCACTCCACGGTATCCCTCAAGCAATTGCTGGCACCCCTTGTAGTAGAGCTCGCCATCCTCGGTAACCTGTAGCGGGCGATAGCTCCTGTCGAGCAGCTTCAGGCCAAGGACCTGCTCGAGGTTGGCTACCTGCTGACTGGCCGCGGATTGAGAAATTGACAGACGCTCAGCCCCTTTAGAGAAGCTGCGGGTCTTTACGACCTCACAGAAGACCTCTATGGATTGGAGATTTAAGTTGGATGTTCGGTCACGTAAAATTTCTGACATACTTTTAATAAGCTTACCTTATATAGTGCTTATTTCTAATCCAATTGACTAATTCTTCCGTATATGGCAATCTTGGTGATCACTCGGGTTTCGAATTACAGTTCATACTTTGAAGGAGCAGGCTCCATCCAGGCTGCTCCATTTTTTATCATATGGCCTACCTAAGCTATGGCATTTAAAGGCTTTCCAAAAAAGACCGGTCTCTACGACCCTGGCAATGAAAAAGACAGCTGCGGGGTCGGTTTCATAGCGGACATCAAAGGCAGGCGAAGCCATCAAATGCTTCTCGATGCCCGGGAGATGCTCGACCACATGAGCCATCGCGGAGCCTGCGGCTGTGAAGCCAACACCGGCGATGGCGCCGGCTTCCTGACCGCGCTGCCGCATGAATTCCTGGCCCGTGTCGCGCGGGAAGACCTGCAAAAGGACCTGCCCGATCCAGGGGAATTTGCCGCAGGGAACGTCTTCCTGCCGAAAAATGAGGCTCTCAGGCAGCAGTGCAAAGACATTGTGGCCTCGATTATAAAATCCCAGGGACAGGAGCTTATCGGCTGGCGCCGAGTCCCCACCAGGCCGGAAGAGGCAGACATCGGCCCCGCCGCCCTGGCCAGCGAACCCGTGATTGAACAATTATTCGTAGCCGCCTCCGATGGGCTCGAGGGAGACGGATTCGAACGCCAACTCTACGTCATCCGAAAACAAGCCAGCCGCCAGCTCCGCTCCCTTGACCATGAGGAGGCGAAGGATTTCTACATCTGCAGCCTCTCTACCAAGGTGATCATCTACAAGGGGCAGCTGATGAGCGAACAGGTGGTCCCTTACTTCCCCGACCTGGAAGAAGAAGACTACACCAGCCATCTGGCCATGGTCCATTCGCGCTTCTCCACCAACACCTTCCCCTCCTGGGACAGGGCGCAGCCCAATCGATTCATGTCGCACAATGGAGAGATCAACACCCTGCGCGGCAATATGAACTGGATGGCGGCTCGCGAGGGCGTAGTTGAGTCCGGCCTCTTCAATGGAGACCTTGAGAAATGCTTCCCCGTTTGCGAGCCCGACTGCTCCGACTCCGGGACCTTCGACAACGTGCTCGAGTTCCTCCTGATGGCAGGAAGAACGCTGCCCGAGGCCGTCATGATGATGGTGCCCGAGGCATGGCAGAACCATGAGTCGATGTACAAGTCGAAGCGGGACTTCTATGAATACCACTCAGCTCTGATGGAGCCGTGGGATGGCCCGGCATCCATCGCCTTCACCGATGGACACTTCATCGGCGCGGTCCTCGACAGGAACGGTCTCCGCCCCAGCCGGTACTACGTAACCCACGACGACAAGGTCATCATGGCCTCCGAGGTTGGCGTACTGCAGGTAGAGCCGGAAAACGTCAAGTTCAAGGGTCGGCTCCAGCCCGGCAGAATGTTCCTTGTCGATTTCGAGCAAGGAAAAATCATCGATGACAATGAGCTGAAACGCGACCTCTCCGTCCGCCGCCCCTACGGAGAATGGCTTGAATCTCAGGTTATAGAGCTCGACAAGCTCCCCTCGATGGAGCCGGAGACGAGCCTTACCGATGGCGAACTGCTCAGCAGAATGCAGGCCTTCGGCTATACCGTCGAGACGCTCTCCTTCATGCTGGTCCCCCTGGTGACAGAGAAGAGAGACCCGGTTGGATCGATGGGGAACGACTCGGCCCTGGCCTGCCTCTCGGACCAGCCGAGAATGATCTACGACTACTTCAAACAACTCTTCGCGCAGGTAACCAACCCGGCCATTGATTCAATACGGGAAGAGATGGTCATGTCGCTGGAATCCTACATCGGCCCTGAAGGAAACCTGCTGGAGACCTCAGAGAAGCAGGCGGCGAGGCTCAGGGTGCCGCACCCCATACTCACCAACGGAGAGCTGGCGACCCTGAAAAAAATAGACCACCGCGGCTGGAAAACAAAGACCATCGACATTACCTACCCACGCGGAGATGGGCAGGATGGACTCACGAACACCCTCGAAAGAATTTCCCGTGAAGCCGAAGAAGCCATCGATCATGGCGACAGCCTGGTCATCCTTTCCGACAGGGCCGTCGGCCCTGATCGCGTCCCCGCAAGCTCTCTCCTCGCCTGCGGCGCCGTCCACCAGCACCTTGTCAAGCAAGCCAAGAGAACCAGGATTGGCATCATCCTCGAAACCGCCGAGGGCCGAGAGGTTCACCACCATTGCCTGTTGATTGGATACGGAGCGGATGCGATCAATCCCTACCTCGCCTTTGAAGCTCTCCGCAAATGCAGCGACGACGGGCTCTTCCCCGATGACTACACCGGAGACAAGATTGTTGAGGGGTACCGAAAAGGAGTCGCCAAGGGAATGCTCAAGGTCATGGCGAAAATGGGAATTTCCACACTCCAGAGCTATAAGGGCGCCCAGATTTTCGAGGCGATCGGAATTCGGGACGAGGTCATCGAACGCTGCTTCGACGGCACCGCGAGCCGGATCCAGGGTGTTGGCTTCGACGTCCTGGCCGCCGAGTCCCTGCGGCGGCACGAGGTCGGCTTCCCCTCCAGCGGGAACGTCGACCCCGGCGTACTCAACAACCCCGGCGAATACCACTGGCGCTCAGGCGGCGAACGACATATGTGGAACCCGAAGAGTATCTCTGAGATCCAGCTGGCCGCGAGGGAGAACAGCGCCGATGCCTACAGCCGCTTCTCGAAACTCGTCAACGAAAGTGACCGAAGCCGCTGCACCCTCCGGGGGTTGCTCGAATTCGACTCCAAATCCGGCCCCGGCTCCATACCAATTGATGAGGTCGAGCCTGCCAGCGAAATCGTGAAGAGGTTCTGCACCGGCGCCATGAGCTTCGGGTCCATCTCCGCGGAAGCCCACGAGACCCTGGCAGTGGCCATGAACCGCCTTGGCGGTAAATCAAATACCGGGGAGGGCGGGGAAGATCCGAAACGTTTCGTTCCGCTGGAAAATGGCGATTCCAAGAGATCTGCCATCAAGCAGGTCGCCTCAGGCCGCTTCGGGGTGACGATCTGGTACCTCACCAACGCGGATGAGCTGCAGATCAAGATATCCCAGGGTGCCAAGCCCGGGGAGGGAGGCGAGCTGCCTGGACATAAAGTAGATGAAATCATTGCCAGGACCCGCTATTCAACGCCCGGAGTCGGGCTGATCAGCCCCCCGCCCCACCACGACATCTACTCCATCGAGGACCTCGCCCAGCTGATCCACGACCTGAAAAATGCGAACAGAGAAGCTCGAATCAGCGTGAAGCTGGTCTCCGAAGTCGGCGTAGGCACCGTCGCCGCCGGCGTAGCCAAGGCCCACTCGGACCATATACTCATCAGCGGCCACGATGGAGGGACCGGCGCCTCCCCCCTCACCAGCATCAAACATGCAGGTCTCCCCTGGGAGCTTGGGGTTGCGGAAACCCACCAGACCCTGGTCCTCAACGACCTCCGTTCACGCGTCGTTCTCCAGACCGACGGACAGCTCAAGACAGGCCGGGATGTAGCGATCGCCACCCTTCTTGGAGCGGAGGAGTTCGGCTTCTCCACGGCCCCCCTGATTACGCTCGGGTGCATCATGATGCGTAAATGCCATCTGAACACCTGCCCGGTCGGCATCGCCACCCAGGACCCCGAGCTGCGCGAGAAATTCACGGGCCTGCCCGAGCATATTGTGAACTATCTCTTCATGGTAGCCGAAGAAACTCGCGAACACATGGCGAGCCTGGGATTCCGCACCATCAACGACATGGTCGGACACGTTGAGTGCCTTCGACCCGACGCAGCCATCGAGCACTGGAAAGCCGACGGCCTGGACCTCGCCCCGCTGCTGGCCCCGGCTGAAAAACCGCACGAGGGAGTTGGCGTCTACTGCACTGTCGCGCAGGACCACGGCCTCGAAGATGCGCTGGACCAGGAACTCCTCGAGCTCTGCAAGGGCGCCATTGAAAATGCCGAACGCGTCGACCTCGAGCTGCCGATCATCAACACCAACCGCACCGTTGGAACTATTCTCAGCAACGAGATCGCCAAGTCCCAGGGGAAAGACTGTCTCCCCGACGGCACCATCAACATTCGATTCACCGGCTCCGCCGGCCAGAGCTTTGGCGCCTTTCTTGCGGCCGGGGTCTCGCTCGAGCTTGAAGGAGATGCCAATGACTATGTCGGCAAGGGGCTGTCCGGCGGCCGGGTGGTCATCTACCCCCCGAAAGCCTCGACATTTGAAGCTGAAGAAAACATCATTGTAGGCAACGTGGTCCTCTACGGCGCCACCAGCGGAGAGGCCTACTTCCGCGGCCGTGCCGCTGAAAGATTCTGCGTTCGAAACTCCGGCGCCCACACCGTCATCGAAGGCGTTGGCGACCACGGATGCGAATACATGACCGGCGGCCGGGTCGTTATCCTCGGCCCTACTGGGAGAAATTTTGCAGCGGGAATGAGCGGAGGGATCGCCTACGTATTCGACAGCGATGACGATTTCATCACCCGCTGCAACCTTGGAATGGTTGTCCTCGAAAAGCTCGAGGCTCCCGAGGACGTTGCCGAGCTGAAAGGTCTCATCGAAAAACACCAGCAACTCACCGATTCCTCCGCAGCCTCCCGGATACTTGACAGCTGGAATGAATCCCTTCCGAAATTTGTAAAGGTCATGCCCGTCGACTACAAACGCGTCCTCGAAGAAAACAAGGCCAAGACGGGCGCGGGCGCCTGATTTAAGCGAGCTGCTGATATGGGTAAAGTAACAGGATTCAAAGAGTTCAACCGGGAGACGGTTCCCTACACCGACCCGGCCGAGCGGGTAAAAAACTACGAGGAATTTCTCGTCGAGGTGCCCGAGGCGCATCTTAAAACACAGGGCGCCCGCTGCATGGATTGCGGCGTTCCCTTCTGCCAGTCGAGCACAGGCTGTCCGGTAGACAACCTGATCCCGGAATGGAACGACCTCGTCTACCAGGGCCGTTGGAGAGAGGCTCTCGACCGGCTCCACAAGACGAACAACTTCCCTGAATTCACCGGACGGGTCTGCCCTGCGCCCTGCGAGGGAGCCTGCGTCCTCGGAATCACCAACCCCGCCGTGACCATCAAGAACATCGAAAACGCTATCGTTGACCGGGGGTTCGCCGAAGGCTGGATCAAGGCGCAGCCGCCAGCCGACCGAACAGGAAAAAAGGTTGCCGTGATCGGTTCCGGCCCGGCCGGGCTGGCCTGCGCCGCCCAGCTCAACAAGGCGGGGCACCTCGTCACAGTCTACGAGCGGGCGGATCGAATCGGAGGCCTCCTCATGTACGGAATCCCCAATATGAAACTCGACAAGGGGACAGTAGATCGCCGGGTGAACCTTCTCCGGGAAGAAGGAGTCGAGTTCATCACCAACGCTCATGTAGGCAAGAATGTGGACGTCGAAGAACTCCGGGGAACCAACGACGCCACCATCCTCTGCTGCGGCGCAACCACCCCGAGAGATTTGCCCATCCCTGGAAGAGAACTCGCTGGAATCCATTTCGCGATGGAATTCCTGACCCTGAACACAAGCAGCCTGCTTGATTCCGGCCTCGAGAACGGAAATTACATTTCCGCAAAAGACAAGGACGTCATCGTTATCGGCGGAGGAGACACGGGCACGGATTGCATTGGAACTTCCATGCGCCATGGCTGCGGCAGCCTTGTCAACTTTGAGCTGCTGCCCAGGCCCCCGGAAGCTCGAGCCCCGGACAATCCCTGGCCGCAATGGCCGAGAATCTTTCGAGTAGATTACGGTCATGCCGAGGTTGAAGCGAAATTCGGGGAGGATCCCAGGGAATACTGCATTCTCAGCAAGGAATTCATCGCCGGCGAAGATGGCGCGGTCAAAGGCATTCGAACCATCCAGGTGGAATGGACGAAAGATGAATCAGGCCGCTTCCAGATGAACGAGCTGGAAGGCAGCGAAAAAGAATTCAAGGCGGACCTCGTCCTCCTCGCAATGGGCTTCCTCGGCCCTGAAGAGACCCTCGTCAACAAGCTTGAGATTGAGACCGATGACCGCAGCAACTTCAAAGCCGACTACGGCAAGTACGCCACCAGCATCGAGGGGGTCTTCGCCGCGGGAGACTGCAGAAGAGGCCAGTCCCTGGTGGTCTGGGCGATCAACGAAGGCCGGGGAGCGGCCAGAGAGATCGACCGTTTCCTGATGGGCTCGACAACCCTCCCCTGAGCTCTCAGGCAATTAGCAGCCCACGATCCTTCAATTTCGCGAACTCGATGATCGTAGCCTTGATTCCGTCCCTGATGGACGTATGCGGCACATCCCCAAGAAGAGCCTCGAGGCCTGATTCGCTGCAATCCCACGCAACCGGAACGGGGTCTCCTTCACAATGCAGGCGATTGGCCGCTCCGGGAACCTCGGCCTCAACAAGATCGAGAAATTCCCTGACATCATGGATCTCACCGGGAGTATTCAATGCGAGCGCCCCAGCCTCGTGCCTCTTCGAGGCGCCGATGAAATCATCGGCGATATCCTGTATATAGTTGAAGCCGGTCACCCCTGAAAACGGGACCGTAAACTCTTCTCCAAGAAGAGCGGCTCGAA
>CAJWMA010000027.1 GCA_913042995.1 uncultured bacterium
GTTTTTCTTTACTGTTTTTCTAACCGGAAAACAGCTCCAGGGGGACTGAAACTGCCTTCCTCAGGGCATCGAAGAATAGAGGATATTGACAATATCCTCCTGCAATTTCTTGGCTCTGCTCAGGCTCTTCGCGGGAAAGGAATTGCAGAGAATGGAGAAACTCCAGACGGTTTTACCCTTCTGAACATAGCCTGAAAGCGCTGAAACCCCGCTGATATAACCCGTTTTGGCGAAAACCTTTCCAACCAGCGTCTTACGCGATGCAAACCGCTTCTTCAGCGTTCCATCGATTCCCGCCACCGGCAGGGAATCTTTGAACACTTGATAGTAGTCCCTGGACCGAACTCCGTGCAGAAGCGAGACGACCTGCCGGGCCGTCACCCGGTTGTCATGGGAGAGACCTGACCCATCGGCAACCACCAGGCCCCTGGTTTTTACCCCGAAACCGGCGAAGGCCTTGCTGACCGCCCGACCGCCGCCTGCGACACTACCCTCCCCGGCGATCTTTCTGCCAGTCGCCTTCAGCAACAGCTCGGCATGAAGGTTCTGGCTTCTCTTGTTGATGACCGGGATATCATCCTTGAGACGTGAATTGTGCTCAACCAGGATCCTCTCACCGGCGGAAACCGTCCTGGCCGCATCCGAACCGCCGCCAGGCACATCGGCCGCACCCAGCCGAACAATATCTCCCCCCAGCTTGACCCCCTCCTTCTTCAGAACAGAGGCCAGCGTATGAACGAAGAAAAGAGCCGGATCATCGATAGCAAGACTTCCCGACCACGCCCCGGCAGAAGACCCGATCCTGCCCTTCATGACGATCTTGTTGCCCTCGATGGATCGACTGGCAATCACCGTCACCTTCTTCCCCGAGACCGTGCTGGGAGCCCCGGATGATGTGACAAAGGAGCTTGCGGGAGAGAGCTCGACCCTGGCCGATTTCCCGACCGACCCGGGAACAACCCGGATCTCGATGCAATTATCATTCAGGCTGAGCGGACTCACCTGGGCGCTGTACCATTTCTCACGATCCTTCGGATTCCATCCCGGGAGAAACCTGACCTGATCGAAATAGGAATCATCCGCGACCAGGTTGCCCGAGATCTCATTGAGTCCGGCCTGCTTCAACTTCTTCGCCCACTGGCGGAAAAGAAACAGGGGGTCGCCATCGTGAAACCGCCCGGAAATGTTGGGATCGCCGGTGCCGCGAACAATCACGTCCCCGGAGATCTTCCCCTTCGCCAACTCTCCCCTGGCGATGATCCGGGTCGAGTATTGATGATCAGCGCCAAGCAGCTCCAGCCCCGTCACCGTGGTGAGGATCTTCATATTGGAGGCCGGCTTCAGGGGCCTGTCCGCATTGAGCAACGCCAGGGCCCTGCCCGAGTTTCCAAGCACTGCGACTCCAACGAGGGATTGCCGCGCGCCGGACCTCTGCACCTGCTCTTTGAGCAGTTCCTCCAGAGTCTTGGCGGGCGTGGCGGGAACCGGGACAATTGAACAGCCCAGGACCGCGAAAAAGCTGAGGATAGCCACCATCCGTCTCATGAATGGGGAGTCTAAAGGGATGGGCTTTCAGACGCAAGCCGTAAGGAAAGAGAGACGCGTTTACTTACCCTTTCCGGGAAAGTAAAGTAGGGGGAATGAGTCTCCCCCCTGGCCAGGGCATAGAGAAGAGCGAATGTCCCAGAATGATTCTTCACCAGCAGCCTCCGGCGGCCCTCACTCCACCGGTCCCGATGAGCTCAGGAAACGCCTGATCGAGATCGAGGAGGAGCTGGCGCAGATCTTCTATGAGCTCGTCCACAAACGAAGAAACAGCACCGGAGTAGATGGAAAGACCCCGGACAACTCGGCCGTGAACCTGACCCTGCATCTCGGCAACCCCGAGGAAAAGAGCTCCGCCGCGGCCGCCAGCTTCATCGAAGCCCAGCTGAGAAGACAGGCGGAGGAGGTGGCTGACCGCTCAGCCGTCTTCCCTACCGGTAAGGTCTATTGCCATTGGTGCCGGAGCTTCGAATGTCCCCACTCCGAGCCCTCGACTCCCAGGCAAGCCTTCGCAGGCTACAGCCCGACCGGTCAGCCAGAGTGGATAGAGCTCACCGGCATTCTCCTGCAACGTAAAGATCCCCGCGTCGGTCTTCTCCACCGCCGCAACCCGGCAACCCTCACCCTGGTCCAGAGCGGCCGCGAGCTTGCGAACGAACAGCTCCCCACCTACGGAAAGCGCTCAGGGGTGTACCGCATCATGGGGCAGATGACTGTCGGCTACCTCAGCGCGGGGCTCGATTCCAGGCGCGCTGAGAATCACTACGCCCTCAGCCTCCAGGCAGTACAGGCCGGCAGCGGAAGAGGGCCGATTTCCCTGAACATCATCGGGCGCCTGCCGGATGGAAGAAGCGGCCTGCGCTCAGTAGAGGAGGCCGAGAGCCCCCGCCTGCTGGACTCCATCCGCAAGGCGGGACGGCATCTCAGCGACATCGAGGTCAGCTCCATTCCCAAGCGACGAAGAAGCAGGGAAAAACAGCGGCGGGTTCTCGACACCCTCAGGCGGCTCTCCCGCAACATTGAAAGAATCTACCGCCAGCAGACCCGCAGGACGCACCACGCCGAAACTCGCCACCGAAACAAGGCCAGGCCCTCCTCGAAGGCCCTGTCGGATGCTATCGAGGCGAAGGACAGCTCCGTCCACAGGGATGTCGAAGAAAACACCTGGGTCGTACTCGGCCCGAAAAACAGGGTTCATATCTTCAACGACTCGGGACTCCATATCACCAGTGTCGTCTACCCCCCTGAAACCGTCCGCCACAGGACAACGAAGGGAAAATGGCTGCGGCCGGAACCGGAAGCCCTCCACAGCTTCAGGAAGACTCTGCGTAGAACCGACCGTGGCTAGCGCCGCAGGACAGGCCTGAGAAACGGGTCGAGATCGGCGCGGGAATAGAAGGCCTTGCGGCCAACCGCCTCGATCTTCATCGCGTAAATGACCGGCAGGTCATCGCTGCGGGATGAGTAGGTAGAGATGATACCGTAACCCCGAATCGGCCGGCCTTCCTTGTCGCGGGTCTTGGAATTGTAGCTGTAGCACACGTAGCGCAGCCTCGATTCCCCGAGCGTTTCCTTCTCATCGATTCCAACCTGGAAATCATCTCGCAGGCCCTCGATCAGGGAGAGGTGCGAGTAAACGTCCTCGAGGGCCACGGGATCCTGCTCCCCTGTCTTGGGAGAAAAACGCAACACCCACGCATCCTCGCGCGGATCCGCCACGCCGGAATAATAGAAGGTCGCCGTATCCCACTCGATCTCCACCCGCTGCAGGGTATAGAGCTTCTCATCGAGGGTATAGCCTGCCGCCTTGGCCGCGTAGCCGATGACTACCTGGTTGTTCACGAAAGCCCGGTCAGGCTGGGTGAGAACATTGCAGCCGCAAGCCAGCAGCAGCGCCGCCGAAACAGGAATGAGCCTGGCAGCCTTGAACATCACTCAGGCACCGCTCCCTCCGGCCCCGCATCGGTACCTTTCGCCGGCGCGGATTCTTCCTTTACAGGATCCTCATCATCTTTTTCCTTCACGTCCTCTCCCCTGGGAGCGTTCAGCCGGGCGAGCATCCTCGCCCGGGAGGCCTCGAGTCGCGCCATCGCGGAGGCCCGGTCTTCCCCCGCCTTCGCCTCGCGCCCCTGCAGCTCCGCGTTCTGAATAATATTCCGCATATAGCCAACCTCCTGGATGCCCAGGAAGAGATCCTTGATGCTGGCGGCAATCGAGGGGTCGTGAAGCAACTGCCCAACCGAGCCCTCACCCCGTTCGAGCATTCCAAGCACCAGCGAAAGCGAGTCGGAGCCCGCCTCCAGCTTCACCAGCACATTATCAAGCCGCTCACCAAGCCTCTCATCAAAGAAAAGACGAGTCACCACGGAGCTCTTGTCGTCCGAAGCGTTCAGGACGCCCTCGAGCCTGCTCGCAATCTCCGCCGTGCTGGCAATCGCCCGGCCCAGGTCTCTCTCGTACTCTTTGGAGAAAAGCAGCTTGCCGAGAACTCCCTTCTCTTGCGCCACAGAATCGGAGAAGGTACCCAGGTCGGTCGCGACCTGGTCCAGCTTGACCGACAGGGTCGCAAGAGATTTCAGGAAAGCATTGAGGTTGTCGTAGAGCTCGGGCTCGCGCAGGAGCTTGCCGACGGTACCCTCTCCGCTCTCAATCGCCTTGAGAACCACCACCAGTTCCCGGAGGACATCGCCGGCCGTGCCGGTAAACTCCGCGCCGACAAACCCTTCTAAAGGAGAGCTCTGCAGATACCTGATCTGATTGTCAACCGGCAGCCCTAAACTCTCAGAGGTCCCCATGGAGATATGCACGGAGACATCCCCCAGCAAGCCGTCGCTCTGCAGAGAGACCGAGGAATCTTCCCTGATCCGACGGCTCACCTTCTCGGCCACTGAGACGGTGACCTTGACCGAATTGATGCTGAGGTCATCGACAAAATCGATCTCCTCGACCTTGCCGACAGGAACCCCGGAGAGATAGACCCTGGATCCATCCTTGAGCCGACTCGTCGACGGACACATGAAATGGTACTGGGCCTGCTCCTGGAAAATCCCATTTCCCGAGCCAACCCAGAAGAGAGCGATGATGACGACCACCGTGGCCACAAACATGACGAAGCCTACATTGATGCTGCTCGTTTTGGTTGCCCTGTCCATCTTAGCTCTCTTTCCCACTGGAGATCGTCCCGGAGGCGTCCTGGCCTGCCTGGGAACCGGTTGCCGGGTTGACTGAAATATCTCTCAGGAAGCCCCTCACCTCCTGGTTGTCGCTCTCAAAGAGCTCATCTGGAGTGCCATCGGCCAGGATCTTCCCCCCGGAGAGATAGCACCACCTGTCCGCTACCTTCCTGGCGCAAGCCAGGTCATGGGTCACAACGATCGAGGTCGATTTCACCCTCTGGTCAATGTCGTGAATCATAGACGAGATCTTCCGGCTGGTCAGCGGGTCCAGGCCTGTGGTGGGCTCGTCATAGAGAATTAATTCGGGATCGGCGGCCAGCGTTCGCGCAAGAGCTACCCGCTTGCGCATTCCGCCGGAAAGCTCCGAAGGAAACTGGTCCTCGACTCCGGCGAGGTTGACCCATTCAAGGCGTTCCCGGACCACGGCGCTGATAGCTTCCTCATCTGTTACGCCGTTTTCGACAAGAGGAAAGGCCAGGTTTTCATAAACCGTCATGGAGTCAAAGAGCGCCCCTGACTGGAAGACCATCCCCATCTTCCGGCGCAGGGAGTTCAGCTCAACCTCATCGAGCTCGGCTATCGGACGCCCCCAGAGCGAGACCTCGCCCTCGTCCGGATCCAGAAGCCCGATGATGACCTTCAGCAGAACACTCTTGCCGGTTCCGCTCTGTCCCAGGATAGCCACGTTCTCCCCCTGCGAGAGGGTAAAATCAAGGCCATCCATCACCTTGAGCGGACCGAAGCTCTTGTGCAGGCCTTTGACCTCTACCAGGATTTTTGATTCGGACATCAGGTTAACCTATCAACATGAAAAACTTGGTCAGGATCAGGTCCGCCACCAGCACCACCAGCACGGAGTTGACCATCGAACGAGTCGTCGCCTCTCCCACGCCCTCGGTGGTCTTGGGGGTGCTGAAACCGCTGTAGGTAGCTATCAGGCCAATCAGCAAGCCGAAGATAGCCCCCTTGCTCAGGCAGCCCAGGACGTCAACAGGCGTGACAGCGGCTAGTGCCTTGTCCAGGTAGACCGGCGCCGGCACTCCCGTCTCCGCATAGGCCAACAGGTAGCCTCCGGTAATTCCCACCAGGCAGGAGATCGCCGTCAGGGCAGGCAGCATGACGGTCATGGCTATCACCCGGGGAAGCGCCAGCTTGGCAACCGGGTCGAGGCCAAAGGCCCTGTAAGCATCAACCTGTTCAGTAACAACCATGGAACCGATCTCCGCCGCCACGCCGGTACCGACACGGCCGGCAAACATGATCGCCGCAAAAACAGGACCGATCTCCCGTACAAAAGCGGCCCCGACTATCGTCGCAACCTGGCCCTCTGCTCCGAAACGAGCAAGCAAAGAGCTGGTCTGTAATACGAGAACGAGGCCAATGAAGAGGGCGCATAGATCCACGACACTGAGTGAATCGACTCCAACTCGATACATCTGCCTGATCAGTTCACCGGATCTCACCTTCCTCCTGGAGATCCGAGTGAAAACTGAACCGGAAAAAATTCCGAAGTTCCCGACCGAGGTCAAAAAGATCTTCATAACCCCCCGATTTTAATGCACCGCCCGTACCGAATGGAACGACTTGAGAGCCTCCTTAAGTACCGATATTGCTTCTCCTGAAGCCGAATACGAGGCCAAACCGGACCGAAAAATGAGGTGGGCGTGTGGAAACACTTACAGAATAAACATTTATGTCACTGTGGTCCCCGCCGGGCTCACAAGTTATATTAACCTCGATTATGGCACTTGCAGCGAAATCATACTCGTACGCTCAACAAGTCACAAAGCGCGAGGCGACCAACTTCTACTACGCCTTCCGCCTGCTTCCGCCATCGAGGAGAAACGCGATCTACGCGGTCTACACCTTCAGCAGGCGGGCCGACGATGCGGTCGACTCAGTCGAGGAGCTGCAGGCCACCCCGGAGGAGGCTGAGGCGAAGCTCGAACAATTACGGGCGCTTCTGCGGGGGGAGGCTCCGAGTGACCCCCTTGCTCCCGCCATCGAGGACACGATTGAACGATTCGGTGTTCCCCTCGAACATTTTGAAGAGTTGATCAAGGGCATGGAGATGGATCTCCACAACCAACGCTACCAGACCTTCGAAGAGCTCTACAGGTACTGCTACCGCGCGGCAGCCGCCGTCGGCCTGCTCAGCATCGAGATCTTCGGCTACCAGGGCGACCCGAGCGAACACGCCGAGGCTCTCGGAATCGCGATGCAGTTGACCAACATCCTGCGCGATGTCAGCGAGGACATGACCCGTGGACGCATCTACCTGCCGCTTGAAGATCTCGACCGCTTCGGCTACAGCCCCGGGGAGCTGGAGAGGAACGAGCTGAACCCCGCCTTCAAGAACATGATGAAGTTCCAGGTTGAAAGAGCCCGGGACTACTTCGATAAAGCCGAGCCCCTGTTCCCTCTCATCGATGCGGAAACCCGCTACTGCCCGGTCCTGCTGAAGAGGCTGTACACCAAGATTCTCGACAAGATCGAAAACCGGGATTACGACGTCTTCAGCCGCCGCCCATCTCTCTCGAAATTCCAGAAAATCGGAATGCTCCTGGCGGCCGGGAGAGAGGCCCGTAAAGCCCGGCGCGCCCAACCAGGAAAATAACCGATCAGCTGGCGGAGACCTTCTCCCAGCTCACCATGAACGAGGTCACGAAGCTCGCCAGGCGAACGACCACGAACACCAGGGCGTTCTTCCTGTGGAGGCTTCGCCCCTCCCCTGTACGATAGAGGCGCCGGCCGGTGCGAATCGCGATGATGTAGCAGACGATCGCGATCACCGAGACCAGGATGTGAAAATTGAGCAGCGAGAAGAGGTTGTCGTAAAACGACCTCAGGCCCTGCTCAACAGCCCCCTGGCTTTCGTTGTGGGTGACCCTGGCGGCAACCTCGACGAGGATGACGTTGAGGAGGTCAACAACGAAACAGGCGGTCATCACCTTCATGTGGACCGCCGGCTCGCGCCGCCTGGAGATTCCATAGCAAAGCCCGGCAACCACCAGCACATTCACCACGAGAGCCGCAATGACAAGGCTGCTCATCTCTGCTCACCATTCATCAAGATAGGCAACGTGTAAATTCTCATCGACAAACTCACATTTCTCACAACGCACCCCGGGAACTCCACGGCGTATCTTAACCAGGCCTTCCTCGCCGCAACCGGGACAGATTCTACACGGCACCGCTGGCGAAAGTGTAGAAATTAGTATCCAGGCGAGAAAGGCGAAAAGTAAAAGCCCTCCCACGATCGAGGGAATCCACATACCGCTCGATATGGTCACAGCCAGCGCCAGGAGAATGATCACGATCCAGAGAATCAGCATTCAAACTGTCCGTATCAAATAGGCCATTTTCGGGCATTTGGATCCCGCCGCCGGATCTCACCTGTCACCCCCCTGACCTTCCAGGTGCTGAGAACGACGAAAGCCAGGTAGAGAAAAAAGAGAACCTGCGGAAGAATAACCCAGAACCCGGGGATGGCCTTGCCATAAGCACAGGCCTCGAAAAAGCTAGCCCCGCTCAGGGAGCTGTCTATAAATACACGCAGCACCCAGCCGCCAAAAAGACCAAGAAAGAGCCAGATATAATTCGCCCGCAGACGCTGCGCCAGGGCCTCGTGAAAGCTGATCTTATAGGACGGCATGAGCAGGTCCTCGGAGAGAACCTGGCGCCAGTTCCCCTCAAGAAGCTCCATAGTGGGATTCAGAGCGGGAACCAGGATATGCACTTCGAGCATCCTCACCCGGGTATGCCAGATGTCGTAATACCTGTAGCGGCGAGCCTCGATACACATGAGCAGAAAAACAAGAAAGCTCGCAAAAATGAGAATCACGTGCGATCCGGGAGTGCCCACATCCCAGGAGCTGAAGGTCCATGAAAAGGCCGCCATCGTGGTGATGATGGCCCAGTTCGTGGTCAGGTCCAGACGGCGACGCCACTCGGTTTCCCGCTGAACCTCTCCCCTGTAAAAATGCGTGAGCACCTGGAGATAATCCGAAGGGAACCTTTCCTTCGCTTCTTTTTTTCCTGAACTCTCAGTCAAAATCAGACTCCTCCAGCTTAATCCAACAGGCGCTCTGTCACCTCGTCGCAGAGCACCTCCTTCAAACCAAAGTCCTTGTCGAGATACCAGCGCAGCCCCAGCACATCGCCGGCATTACCGCTGGCCCGGGCCAGGCGCAGCAGGAGGACCAGTCGACTGGATCGATCCAGCCGGGCCAGGAGCTTCGCCTTCGATACCTGCCCGGCAAACTGACCCAGCACACGCCTCCGTACGGCCTCCGCCGCCGGCCGAATATCCGAATTAGAAGGCTCGCTTGCCGCGACCCCCTTGTCGGCATGTCCCTCGTGGCGCCACAGCACCAGCCCCCGGTACGCCTTGATCTCCTCATTCTCAACCAGGACCTTCCCCTTGTAGGAAAGATCAACGATCGCCGAGAAGGTAATCGAAACCGTCGTTCTCTCGGCCTTGATCTCCTCGTAGCGCAGCTTGCTTTCCAGCCCCTCCCACTTGGCCCTCAAGGCCGAGAGCCTGGCATAATCCGCCAGGGCGCGTTTTCCGTCATCTACGTAAAGCTCGTACTTCCTGGGACCCAGGGTAAAAACACCCAGGGCTCCCTCGGAATCTTCTCTTCCGCCCAGCTGGGCGCTGGCCCGCTGCACCTCGGCGCGAGCCACGGCATCGAGAAGAAATTCAGGCAGCTCCTGCTCGAGGCCCTCAAGCTCTCCCCGCTCCGCGGCGCTCATCCCTTCGCCTCCGACAACGACAGGAACTCGCCTGATGGCCTCCTCGGAATCTCTCGTCGCACTCGAACGCTTGATCCGTATGCGGATCTCCAGGTCCCCCTCTTCCTGTCGTGGAAGCCCCCCATAGTCCTTCTGCACCGCGGTGCGAAACCTCGACTGGGCCACCACCCTGTTCTTGACCTTTTCCTCGTCGATCACGAGAGAATAGGACGGAACGGGTATCTTCTTTTTCGCCGCCGCCAGCTTGCTCACCAGTTCGGAAGTACTTTCAAGTGAGACCGCGGCCGCGTAATAAACCGCCGCCTCCGCGAACCGTCCCCGGGAGACCGAGTTGTCGCCCAGGGAAGCAAAATCCGTATCCCCTGCCCCGAGGATCTGCCGCCGGTCGCTGCCGGAGGAAGCCCCCATCGCGAAACATCTCACCAGGAGTTCCTCCTCGCCGAGAGCCTTCGCCGCAGCCTTCAGTGGATCGAGAAGCTTCGCGGCTCGACTACTCAGCTCCGCATGCTCAGCATCCGCCCCCGCGTTCCGATAGATCTGCTGCGCGCCCGAGAGAGCCGCGGTGAGGGTAAAAATACTCGCCCGGCTGGGCTTGTCGATGAACGCGTCGGCGCCCCTGACAAACTCCCGCTCGAGAGCGGCTCCCGTAGAGCGGCCTCCCCAATCGACCTGGTCACGAAGCTCGCCCAGCTTCGGATCATCAGAAACGATAAAATTATTCCACCGGGTATCGAGATCCATGGAAAACAACCCCACCTGCCAGGGCCCCGGACTTTTCGCTCGCGCGAGGATTCCGTCGAAGGCGGGAGAATAGCGGTGCCCATCGAGACTGAAGCTGACTCGCCCCCCCGCGTACTCAAAACCGATGCGGGCGTGGCCCGCGGGGTTGTTACGCCTGGTGAGTTGCCAACCCGAGCCGCCTGCCGGCCGGAGGGGGTCCATGGTAGCGTAATACCTGAATTCACCAGATCCCCAGGGCCGCAGAGAGAAACAGTAAAAATGTTCATCGCCATCTCTCCTGAGAAACACACCAGCGAAGCCCTTTGGAGCCCCTCCGGCAACCGCAAGGTCAACCATTCCGCGAAACTCTCCAAAGCCGGCGGGTTCCATGAGAACGCGCGTTCCGGAAATTCCCAGGTAATGGGATTCAACCCGAAGCCCGCTCAGGTTCTTCCTCTCGCCGCCCGGGCTGATTTCCATCCAGTTACGCGGAGCGCTCGCGAAGGTGTGGACCACCGTCGTCCCCTTGCTGGCACAGCCGGCCGCCAGCAGGATCGCGCAGAGGGTAGAACAGACCTGGATCGATAAAACGCGGGAAGGGATTTTCACAAGAGGCAAAGGAACGCTCCGGAAGTATTTCTCTGCGTGGCGCAGAAGCTGAAGTAGCAAGAGAGTAGTGTAACGAAGGAACGGCAAAAAACCCAGAAACCTGCTGAAACAGGGGGGATCATCCTCCGGCGAAACGGACGGTCGGTTTACGCCCGCTGATAAATTGCGTAACATGCTGCCCCGGCCGACATCAGATCGAATCCTGAAAACAACGGAGAAAAACATGTCCGCAGAAGAACGTCTCGAGGCTCTCGGCATCGAGCTGCCTGAACCTCCAAAGCCAGTTGCCAACTACGTCACCAATATGATCGTCGACCGATGCCTCTACGTCTCCGGCCACGGCCCCGCTCCGCTGGAGGGCGCGAAACTCACCGGCAAGGTCGGAGCCGACCTCGATGCAGAGGCTGGCTACGTGGCTGCCCGCCAGACAGGCCTCTCCATCCTGGCCACGGTCCGCTCAAGCCTCGGAAGCCTGGACAAGGTTGAACGCGTGGTCAAGCTGCTCGGCATGGTAAACGCGACCCCCGACTTCCTCGAACACCCCAAGGTCATCAACGGCTGTTCAGACCTCTTTGTCGATGTCTTCGGAGAAGAGCACGGCCGCGCCAGCCGCTCCGCGGTCGGCTTCAGCTCGCTGCCCGGCGCCATCGCCACGGAGATCGAGGCGATCTTTCTCATAGCTGAATAACCACGCACGAAGGACAAAGCCATGACAACCCAAGAAGGCGCCAGGGAGCGCCTGGCCCGTTTCCGGGAGACCCTCGACAGCGATGTCGAGGCCGCCCTGATCTGCCGGCCGGAGCATCTCCTCTACCTGGGGAACTTCTACCCTCTTCCCAACAGCCTCAATCTCCACGGCAGCGGCTACCTGCTCATCGAGCGAGACGGACCCTGCACGCTGTTCACCGACAACTGGCTGGCGGGTGACGCCGTCGAGACGCCGCCGCAGGACTCCAGCCCGGCGGACCTGGTCCTCTCCGCCACCTGGTACGATTGCGTGAGGCCGGCGGTTCCCCGCGGCGCGGTGGTCGCCCAGCTCGTGAACGAAACGCTTGAGAAGAAAAAAATCTCCCGGCTCGCCGCAGAGACGGCCTTCCTTCCCCGCCAGGCGGCTGCCTGCGTCGACTCTGTCGTCGATTGCGAACCGATCCTGCTGAAGATGCGGGAGCGAAAATATCCTGACGAGATCGAGGTCATCCGGGCCGGCGTGAGAACGGCCGAGGCCGTACACCGAGCCTCCCGCGAGCTTCTCGAACCCGGCCTGAGAGAGATCGACTACTACGGCCAGCTGGTGGCCCAGGCTACCAGCGAGGCGGGCGTCCCCTTCGTGATGATGTGCGATCTTGCCTCCGGCGAACGGGCCGCGGGCGGCGGCGGCGCGCCCGGTGAGCGGACCATCGAGGAGGGAGATCTCGTCATCCACGATATCTTCCCCTACGTACGAGGCTACCGCGGCGACATCACCAACACCCTCGTGGCGGGAGGAAACCCATCGAACGAGCAGACCGAACTTTTCGAGCTGGTCGCCGCCAGCCTCGACAGAGCCGAGGCTCTCCTGAAACCCGGGACCCCCGCCTCCGCCTTCAGCGAGGCGATCATCGACACCTTCGCCTCCGCTGGTGAGGAGCTGGTTCACCATGCGGGTCATGCCATCGGACTCGGCCACCCGGAGGCGCCGGAGCTGGTTCTCGAAAGCGACAGGACCATCGAAAGCGGCATGGTGCTGACCCTCGAGCCCGGTGTCTACGGCAAGCCAACCGGGGGCATCCGTCTCGAACACGACTACCTGATCACCGACGATGGCTTTGAACGACTCTCAAACCATGAGCTCAGCCTGGCCTGAGAGCCGGCCCGGGCGCCTCGTGAGAAAAGACACCCCTTGATCATCAAGCTGCTGATTCTCTTCCTTGTCATCGCCGCTCTCTTTTATTTTCCGCAATATCTCCCCAGGCTCTTCCGGTTTCTTGGCGCGCGGACAGGGCAGGCCGGGCGGCTCGGCAAGGAACTGCTCACAGGCGCCGAGGTCCCCGACAGCGTTCTGGCAGAGATCGAAACCGGAACCGGGAAAATCCTCCTCGATAAAGCCCTCGCAAACCACCCTGAGCTGCCGAGCCCGGACCAGGCCGACGAGGTAAAAAAACTGGGCGCGCGGCTGGCCGCAAAGGCGACCCGACAGCAGCTGCCCTTCCGCTTCATCATCATCGACGATCCGGCACCCAATGCCTGCGCGATACCAGGAGGCAGCATCCTCATTTCGCAACCGCTCATTGAGCTTTGCTCCTGCGAGAACGAACTCGCGGGGGTGCTGGCGCACGAGATCCAGCACATCGACCGCCGCCACGCGCTGAACACCCTTGCTAAAAATTTCGCGGCGAAAAGGCTCCTGAATATTGCAGGGCCCATGTTGCGCAAGGCCGCCGAGACCCTTGAAGTTCACATCGACCGGGGCTACCACCAGGACCAGGAATTCGAGGCTGATATCGAGGGCGCACGGCTGGCGAAGCGCGCAGGCTTCGATCCGGCCGGCCTGGCCAACCTGCTCGAGAAGCTGAGGATGCTCGAGCCGCTGGAGAACAGCCTGCGGATCGAGGAGCTTCCGTACTTCAGCACTCACCCACCCATCCAGGAGAGGGTTCGACGGCTCCGAAAGCTGGCCTGATAACGGCCCTGTAAAAACCAGGGGCGCGCGGGAGACACTCCGGAAGAGTCCCGGCTCTACTTGTCGTAGGACCTCTTCGGACTACCCTGGTAGAGCTGCCTCGGCCTGGCAATGCGCTGATCCTTGTCGTCTAAACACTCATTCCACTGCGACAGCCAGCCTGATGTCCTGCCAATCGCGAAGAGGACAGGGAACATCGGCGTCGGGAAACCCATCGACTGGTAGATGAGGCCTGAGTAGAAGTCGACATTGGGGTAGAGCTTGCGATCGACGAAGTAGTTGTCCTCGAGAGCGATCCTCTCGAGCTCCAGGGCGATATCCAGCAGAGGATTCATTCCCTGGACCTCGAAGACCTCGTAGGCGAGCTTCTTGATGATCTTGGCCCGGGGATCGTAGTTCTTGTACACCCGATGGCCGAAGCCCATGAGACGTATCTTGCTGTCCTTGTCCTTCACCTGCTCGATAAAGCCAGGGATGTTGTCCTTATCGCCGATCTCGTTGAGCATCCTGAGCACGGCCTCGTTGGCGCCGCCATGCAGCGGCCCGTAGAGAGCGGCAGCGGCCGCCGCCAGGCTCGAATAGGGATCGCTGTAGGAGCTGCCGACGCCGCGCATGGCGCTGGTTGAGCAGTTCTGCTCATGGTCGGCATGCAGGGTAAAGAGCACATCCATAACGCGCTCGAGAACCGGGTTCTGAGTGTAGGAGCCATCATCATCGGCAAAGACCAACCTCAGGAAATTTGCCGCGAAGCTCTGGGTCGGATCCGGGTCAAGGTAGGAGAGACCTGCGTTACGCCTGAAGGCGTAGGCTGACAGGGTCGGAACCTTGCTCACCAGCCTGTGGATCTGCTGCAGGCGATTTTCCGGGTCGTTGACATTCTTGGCGTCAGGGTAATAGGTCGCCAGGCAGGCAAGGCTGCTGATCAGCATTCCCATGGGATGCGCGTCTTCAAGGAAGCCATCGAAGAACTTCTTCATGCTCTCGTCGACGGCCATGTTCTCGCCAACCGTGCCAGCCAGCTGGGCCAGCTCATCGTCGCTTGGAAGCTCGCCATGCAGAAGAAGATGCACTACCTCGAGAAAGCTGCTCTTTTCGGCGAGCTCTTCAATCGGATATCCCCTGTATTCGAGAATACCCTTGTCACCATCGATGTAGGTGATCGTGCTTTTGCAAGAAGCTGTATTTGAAAAAGCCGGGTCATAGGTCATGAGCCCGAAGTCGTCGTCTGGTGTCTTGATCTGCCTGAGCGCAATAGCTGGCAAGGCACCATCCACCAGGTCGATGTCGTAGGACTCGCCGGTGCGATGGTCGGTGATGGTTACTGCCTCTTTCGTCATTCTCGATACCTGAAAGATCCTGTTGAAGTAAAAATGAAGATCCTAAAATACATGAATATGGGAAAAATATCTACGCCCAGGAAGCCTGAAAGCCTGGACTCTTGGATTCCGGGGCCGGCTCGGTTAACCTTAGCCTCTTGCCTCAACACCCCATGGAACAAATTACATGAGCACAGCCGAAAACCAGAAAGCGGAATCCACCGCCAACGCCGACCGATTCCAGTCCCTGATCGAGACCCTGGATGAGTCCGGCGTACAGGCCACCATCGAGCTCCTCGCAAAGACACTCGAGAGCGAAAAGAAATTTCCCCAGCTCTTTGAAGCCCTCCTGATGAAGAAACGCCACGAACTGGGACTCGCGCTCGAAGGCAACGACTCCATCCGGGACATTCCCGAGGAGCACCGCCAGGAGGTCGAGGACTACTATGTCGAGGTCTGCAGGATCATCGGCGGACACCTTCTCGCCGAGGGAAAGATCGGATCAGCCTGGCCCTACTTCAGGGCCATCGATGACCCGTCCGCGATCGCCGAGGCCATCTCATCCTGGGAACCACCGGAGGACTGGGGTGAATACAAGGAGGACGAGGAGGAAACCGACGAGGACGACCTGGATGGAATCATCGAGGTCGCCTTCAACCAGGGCGCCCATCCGGTGCGCGGCTACGAGCTGATCCTCTCGCACTACGGAACCTGCAGGGCCATCACCACCTTTGAGCACCAGTTCCCCTACCAGGGGGAAACCAGGGAAGCCTGCGGTAAGCTGCTTATCGACCAGCTCTACGGAGAGTTGCTCGACAGCCTGCGAAACGACATCGAGACCACCGAGAAGAAGGAACCTCCAAAGGACGCTGACGTGGGCACGCTCATCTCAGAGAGAGAGTGGCTGTTCGAAAGCCTCGGCTACCACATCGACATCTCCCATCTCCAGTCCTGTGTCCGCGCCGCGGCTACCCTGGAAGATCAGGAGACGATCGGCAAGGCCATCCAGATGTGCGACTATGGCCGGCGCCTGGGACGGGACTACCAGGTCACCGAGCGTCCACCCTTTGAAGATTTTTATAACGACTACCGGATCATGCTGCGGGCCCTCTCGGGAGAAGGCATCGATGGCGCCATCCGCTACTACACCTCCAAGATGGAACGTGCCGGACCGGATGAAGATGGCAACAACTTCCCTGCCGAGGTTCTCACCTTCCTGCTCGCGCAGGTCGGCAAGCCAGAGGACGCCATCGCGGTCTACATCGAGCACCTCAAGGATGCCCCCGGCCCCCTGTCCGTCTGCCCGAGCCTGCTCCAATTGAGCGCCCTGGCGGAAGACTACTCCCAGCTACTGGAGACCGCCCGGGAAAAGGATGACCTCCTGCAATTCGGCCTTGGGCTGGTCAAAAGAGCCTCGTCCCCGGAGCCGAAGAGCTGACGGCTTGAGACCTGGGCATCGCCTGCCGGCGCCGGAAGCATTCATATTCGACCTGGATGGGACCCTGACCATTCCCCAGCTCGACTTTGATAAGATCCGCCAGGACATGGGGATCCCCGAAGGTCCCATCCTCGAGCAGCTCGAATGCCTCGATGCCGAGGCGGCCGCGCTCGCCCGCAAGGCTCTCGAGAGACACGAAGAAAAAGCGGCCAGCACAGCGGTTCTCCAGCCCGGAGCCCGGAGGGTTCTCTCTGAGCTCAGACGCAGAAACCACCCCACAGCTATCCTGACCCGTAACAGCCGCCTCTCCCTGGACACTGTTCTCGAGCTGCACCAGCTGGAAGTCGACGCATCGCTCAGCCGGGAGGAAGCCGCCATAAAACCATCACCTGAGCCAGTCCTGCTTCTCTGCGAAAAAATGGGGGTAGATCCCGCAAAAACCTATGTCATCGGCGATTACATCTTCGATATCGAGTCTGCGCGGAACGCCGGAGCGGTTTCTGTGCTGCTGCTGAATTCAAAGAATTCAATGTTTTCGGAACAGGCAGACCTTAAAATTGCCAACCTTATGGAAATTCTCGACTTCCCGAATTGAAGCCGAGAAAAAACTGCTTGAAATTAGACCTCAAACACGGTCTTTTTGTTCGTTTAATGCGACGTTTCGTCGCCGCAAAATCACACAAATAGAGAAGCTTCTTCAATATGGGACATTACACAGGTCCAAAAGCCCGAATCAACAGAAGGCTGGGACTGGATATCTATGATTCCGCGGGCGCCCTGCGCGCCACCCACCGTCGCCCTCACCCCCCCGGTAAGCAACCGACCAGGAGGAGACGGCCCACCGATTATGCTCGGGCCCTGATAGAGAAGCAGAAAATTCGTCACTACTACGGACTCAGCCAGACCCAGCTCGAGCGATTCTTCAAGCTCGCCAAGAAGCAGGGCGGCAACAAGGGTCAGAACCTCCTGCTGCTTTGCGAGCGCAGACTCGACAACGTAGTCAGCAGGTCAGGTCTCGCCACCACCAGGGCGCAGGCCCGCCAGGCGGTAGCCCACGGCCACTTCATGGTCAACGGCCGCAAGACCGACATCCCCAGCTATATCTGCAAAACCGGCGACACCATCCAGGTGCGCGCGAGGGAAAACCTCCAGAAGATCTATTCCAAGCGCCTCGAAGGACTTGATGCTCCGGAATGTACCTTCATCGCCGTTGAGCCGGCTGAGATGATGGCCAAGATCGTAAGCGATCCCAGCCCCGAGGACATCGGGGTCCCGGTGAACATCAACCAGGTGGTCGAATTCCTGAGCCGCTAGGCTCCGTCTCCTTTCTGGTACATGCTTCCAGACGGAAGGGTCTATTGCGTACAATAGGTTCTTTGATTTCCGTATCTGAAGGCTGCTACCAGAGGTAACCCATGAACCGACGCGTATTCTTTCTCTGCGCCGCCCTGCTCGCGAGCCCCGCGACAGCACCGGCACAGAACGTCGACGTCAAAGTACATACACTTGAGAACGGCCTGAAGGTTCTCATGGTTCCCCGCCGGGGCGACCCCAACATCACGGCCGGCTGGATCGCCAAGGTCGGCTCTGTAAATGAGCGTCCCGGGATCACTGGCATCGCCCACCTCTTCGAACACATGATGTTCAAGGGGACCCGCACGATAGGCACCTCAGATATCGACAAGGATCTGCAGACTCTCGCCAGGCTCGATGCCATCAAGGGCGAGATGCAGAAGGAAGAGGAGACGCTCGCTCGACGGCTGCGTGTCGGTGAGATCACAGACACGCGCGACCCGAAGGTCCGCTCCGCCAGCCACCAGGAGCTGCGAAAAAAATTCGAGGCGCTCCTCAAGGCCCAGAAGGCCAACATCGTCAAAGACGAGTTCGACAAGATCTACAAGGGCAACGGCGCCTCGGGAATGAACGCCGGAACCTCCTACGATTTCACGATCTACTTCGTGAACGTACCCGCCAACAAGCTCGAGCTGTGGTTCTGGATGGAATCTGACCGGCTCTTGAACCCGGTCTTCCGCGAGTTCTACTCCGAACGGGACGTGGTCCGCGAGGAGCGCAGGCTGCGAGTGGAGAGCACCCCCACGGGTAAATTCGAGGAGCAGTTCGACGCTCTCTTCTGGGGTTCCTCCCCCTACAGCTGGCCGGTGATCGGCTGGCCAAGCGATGTGGAGGGAATCACCAGGGAGGAGGCGATGTCTTTCTACGGAGTCTATTACGCCCCAAACAACCTCACCGCCTGCCTGGTGGGCGACTTTGAACCTGGGCAGGCCAGGGAGCTGGCGGAAAAATATTTCGGCCGGCTTAAGAGAGGACTGAAACCGCCGCCGGCAGTGCGCACGATCGAGATCAAGCAGCTGGCTGAAAAAAAGATGACCGGCTACGCCGAGACCAAGCCGCAGGTGCGGTTGCGCTACCACTCGGTGGCCGATGGGCATGTCGACGAGCCGGCGCTGGTCGTCCTGCAGGACATCCTGAACGGACGGACGGGGCGGTTCTACAAGTCCCTGGTGCTCGACAGGAAGATCGCGACCTCGGCCGGAGGCGGACAGGAAGGACGCAAATACGAAGGCTATTTCGAGGTCTCCGCGACCGCGGCCGAGGGTCACTCTCCAAAGGAGGTCCAGGGAGCCCTGGAGACGATTCTCGATGAGCTCAAGGAGAAGGACGTAGGCTCTCGCGAACTGCAGAAGGTGAAAAACCAGCGCGCCGCCAGCGAGTTCCGCAAGCTCAGAAGCAACTTCTCCCTCATGCTGCAATTGCTGCTCCGGGATTCCTACAGGGGCTGGAAAACAATCAACACCGACCCGGCCCTGCTCCAGGCCGTCACCGCGGCTGACATCAAGCGCGTCGCCGCGAAATATTTCACCCGCGAAAACCGCGCCGTCCTGGTCTTCCACACGAAAGAGAAACCTGCCCCTGAAAAGGGAGCGGCCCCGGAAAAGGTGGATCCCGACCTCGCGGGGCTCTCCCCGGAAGAACGGCAGAAGGCGACGCTGCTCAAGAACAACCTGCCCGCCATGGACCGTGCGACCACGGAGAAGCTGCGGGAGAACATCTCCACCGGCCTGCTCAACGCGCCGAAAGAGGGGCAGGCTTTCCTCAAGGCTCTTTTAAAGATCATCGACGGGCATCTCGAGGGGAAGGAATAACCAACATGAAGCATCTCACTGACAGAAACCAACGACAGAACAAGACCAGCGCGCTCCGGCGCGGACTCTCGCTCCTCGCGCTCGCCGGGATCCTGCCGGCGGCAGCCTGCGCAACGGCCCCCGGGGAACCGGATATCGCGTCCCATCCGACCCAGCTGAAGTTCCCCGAGCTCAGCTTCACTCCGCCCGAGGCAGCCAGGGCCAGGAGCGTACTCTCCAACGGCACACCGGTCTATGTGGTCGAAGACCCCAGCCTCCCACTTGTAGATCTGCAGGTAATGATCCGGGTTGGAGCCTACCTCGTACCGGCGGGGAAAGAGGGCATCGCCGGGGCGGTCGGCAGCCAGATCAGGGCCGCCGGCGTCGAGGGCAGGAGCCCCGAAGCCTTCGACGAAGAGGTCGCATTCCTCGCAGCCGACATGAGCACCTCGATCGGGAACACCCAGGGAGGCGCGAGCTTCAACTGCCTGACCAAGGATCTCGAACAGGTCATGGAGCTGTTCTTCCACATGCTGCGAAAGCCCGCCTTCGACCAGAAACGGCTCGAGATCTACCGCAGCCAGGTGCTCCAGAACCTCGCGCGCCGCAACGACTCGACCGACTCCATCGAGAGCAGAGAGTGGCAGCGGCTGCTTCGAGGCCCCGAGCACTTCACCAACGACAAGGTAACGAAGACCGTGGTCGAGGGAATCACCCGCGAAGACCTCACGGCCTTCCATCGAAAACATTTCCATCCCGGGAACTTCATCATCTCCGTCTCGGGCGATGTGAAACGTGAGCATGTACTGGCCCTGCTTGAAAAACACCTCGCCGGCTGGAAAAGCCAGGGCGGCGAACCAGCGAAGATTCCCGCTCCCGGAGCCCCCGCGAGTCCAGGGGTCTACATGATCGATAAGCCCGACGTCAACCAGGGCCGGGTCGGCATCGGACACATCGGAGTCAAGAGAGACCATCCGGACTATTTCGCCCTGCGCGTCATGAACCATATCCTCGGCGGCGGCGGCTTCGTCTCCCGCATCATGTCGCGGGTCCGATCAGATGAAGGACTCGCCTATACGGCCCGGTCGAGCTACGACTTCGGTGTCTACTACCCTGGAATCTTCCGCGCCTACTTCCAGTCCAAGAGCGAATCGGTGGCGCATGCCGCCACCCTGGTGCTCGAGGAGATTGAAAAGATCCGCACGACGCCGGTCAAACAGTCGGAGATCGACAACGCGAGAAATTACATGATCGAGGTCTTTCCGCGCTTCTTCGCAAGCGCCAGCCAGGTGGCCGGGACCTTCGCCAACGAAGAATTCACCGGCCGCTCCAGCGATTTCTTCGCCACCTACCGCGACAGGATCAGGGCGGTGACGCCGGCAGAGATCATGCGCGTTGCGAAAAAACACCTCGTTCCGGAGAAGCTCATCATCCTGATCGTGGGCAACTCAAAGGACATCCTTGCCGGGGATCCCGACAAGCCCCAGTTTTCGATCAGGAAGCTCGCAGGGGGAAGAACCATCGAGTCGATTCCACTGGCCGACCCCCTCTCGCTGAAACGCGAATAACCAAACCTGACAACCCGGAGAAAAGTATCATGAAAAGCGCTCTCTCAAGACGCCGATTCCTCGGCGCAGGCGCGGCAGCCGCCGCCGCTGCCGTACCGGCCGCCTCGAACCTCGAAGCCATCGAGCCCGCCCCGCCGGCGAAGCCGGTTTCCATTTCGAGCGCCAACGGACTTGCGGCAACCAACAGGGCCGTAAAGCTGATGAACGCGAAGGAGGACACCCTCGAGGCCGTCATCAGCGGGGTGAACATTGTCGAGGCGGATCCGAAGGACATGTCCGTGGGATACGGAGGACTGCCGAACGAGGATGGAGTCGTCGAGCTCGATTCCTGCTGCATGCACGGCCCCAGCTGCAACGCGGGCTCGGTAGCCTCGATCAGGGACATCAAGCTGCCATCACGCGTCGCCCAGCTGGTGCTCAAAAGAACCGATCACGTGATGCTGGTGGGAGACGGAGCGCGGCGATTCGCCCTGGCCCACGGCATGAAGGCGGAAAACCTTCTGACCGACGCCGCTCGCCGACAATGGCTGAAGTGGAAGGAAAATCTCTCCGACAAGGACGACTGGCTCTCGCCGAAGGAGGCGGAGACAGGACACGAGGCCCGGCCTACCGGGACCATCACCTGCCTCGGTCTCAACCCGGCCGGAGAGCTCTCCGGGGTTACGACGACCAGCGGGCTGGCCTACAAGATCCCGGGCCGGATTGGAGACTCGCCGATCATCGGCGCGGGCCTCTACGTCGACAACGACGTCGGCGCCTGCGGCGCGACCGGCCGCGGCGAAGCGGTCATCATCTCCTGCGGCTCCCGGATCGTGGTGGAAAACATGCGCCATGGCATGGACCCGGCCGCGGCGGTGAAGGACGGCCTGAAGAGGATTGTCAAGCAGACCGTCGACCCGAGACTGCTCGACAAAAAGGGTCGCCCGGACTTCGAGGTGGTGCTCTACGCCCTCCGGAAGGACGGCCGGCACGCCGCCGGCTCGATCTACAAGGGAAGGCAATACGCCGTCAACGAGGGCGGCGGAAGTAAGCTCCTTGACTGCGTCCACCTCTTTGACCGCTGAAACGACCCGGCCAAAGACAGGAGCTATTCAGCAGCCTGCCTCCAGGAAGCGCCGCGTACCCTGTAATACAACAGGTGCTGGGTCTGGTTGTAGAAAACCACGGTGTCGATGAGGATCGCGCGCGCCGCGGCCACGGCCCGGATGGCCTCGAGCACCTCCAGCTGAATCACGTCACCCGCCTCGAAGCGGGCCTCGACAAGCTTCAGGGTTTCTGCCGCAGCCGCGACTCCCTTCGTGGCAGCTTCGATTCTCCCAAGGAGACTTTTCGACCTCTCCCAGCCGACAACGACCTCGGCGCTCACCTGCTCACGCGCCCTGGCCGCCTGCAGACCAGCCTCAAGGGCCTCGGCGCTCGCCTTTCTCTTCCTGGCCCGGTCTCCAAGCCCCAGCCCCCTCAGGTTCCAGGACAGCCCCGCGGCGATATCCGTACGGTCCCCCAGCCCGCCGAAGAGTCCGCCGTTACCGGGGCCTCCGCCGTAGGCTCCATGGCCGGCTGAAGCGTAGATGTCGGGAGTCCAAGGGGCCCAGGTCGCGGCGTTCTCCATCTCCCGGGCCGCCCGGTCCAGGGCCAGCATTTCCGCCAGGTCAGGACTGGCCGCAAGCGCCGAATCAAGGAGGTCCGCCAG